>JAEDNG010000130.1 GCA_016302625.1 Clostridiaceae bacterium | reverse complement strand
AGGAGTTAATTGATATGAAGCTGAATGCAATTATATACACATCAAATACCGGCTACACCAAGCAATACGCTGTATTGCTTGGCGAAAAAACAGGACTGCCGGTCTACTCACTTAAAGAGGTGAATAAATCGAGTTTTTCCGGCGGCTCGGTTATTTACTTAGGTTGGCTTATGGCAGGAAAAATAAAAGGCTATACCAAGGCGGCAAAACAGTTTAATGTTGTTGCGGTTTGCGGTGTCGGAATGGGTGCTACGGGTTCACAGCTTGATGACTTGCGAAAAAACAACCCACTGCCGTCAAATTTGCCTGTTTTCTCCATTCAGGGAGGATTTGATATAAAAAAGCTTCGCGGTATTTATAAATTTATGATGACTGTTATGACCAAAACACTCGGCAAAAAATTGGCAGAAAATAATGACCGCACTCCCGAAGAAGATGCTATGCTCAATTTACTGATAAACGGCGGCTGTTGTGTAAGTGAAAAAAATCTCGACGCGGTTTTGGAATGGTATAACAATGCGGTTCAATAGGGCGAATGTGCCGAATATGATTACATTGTTCCGCATTGTCGGAACATTTGTTATTTTCTTTTTACAACCGCTTTCCGCTTGTTTTTTCGTCATATATATCCTAACGGGACTTACAGATGTGTTGGACGGCTGGATTGCCCGAAAGACAAAAACCGCCAGTGAATTCGGTGCAAAGCTTGACAGTATAGCAGACCTATTATTTTATACCGTAATACTGGTTCGTGTTCTTCCGATTCTTTTGTGCATCCTTCCTAACAAGATTTGGTGTGCAGTTGCGGTTATTCTGATTGTACGGATTTCAGCATATATTGTTGCGGCAATAAAATACCGCCGATTTGCATCCTTGCATACATATCTTAATAAGCTGACGGGTATAGCCGTGTTCTTTATTCCTTTCTTGCTTATTACAGTGTACGTAGCGGAATATTGCTGGGTAGTATCGGCGATTGCGGCGGCAGCCTCCTTGGAGGAATTGGTAATTCATCTGTCAAAACACAATTATGAACCAAACACTAAGTCAATATTTCAAAAACAAGTTCATTATTATTGAAAAAACAGAGGAAAAGGATTATAATATAAGTGTTATATTTCGCATCTGCGTTTTAGATCTTTATGATAGCTATAAATGTTCTATCCGCCTATAAAAAATCATATTTTTAAAACAGTAGCGACTGGAGTGATAATGTGATTTTTACAAGGAAAATTGCGGTAATTCTGGCGGTTGTTTTGTCTCTTTCGGTATTAAGCGCCGCAGTTGCAAAGGGATATGAATATATCGCCGTAGCCGGTACGGCTAAAGAGCGGCAAGTAATAATCTTGGACGCAGGGCACGGCGGCTTTGACGGGGGAGCGGTGGCGCCTGACGGGACGGTGGAGAAGGACATTAATCTTAAAATTGCCCTTACTCTCAGAGATTTTTTAAAGCAGAGCGGCTTCCAAGTTATAATGACAAGGGAAAGCGACGTTTCAACCGACGATGTTGAAACCGACAAAATTGCAACGCGCAAAAAAAGCGACCTTAAAAACCGGCTTGGGCTTATGAAGGATTACCCGCAGGCGGTTTTTGTGAGTATTCACCTTAACAAATTCACAACGTCCGCGGCAAACGGCTCGCAGGTTTTTTACAGTCCCAAAAAAGAGGAGTCTAAAATACTCGGCGAGTATATTCAGAAATCGATTGTAAAGCTATTACAGCCCGAAAATCAGCGGGTAAATAAGCAGGCAACAAGCAGCACATATCTTTTATACAATGCCGACATTCCGGCGGTGCTGGTCGAATGTGGGTTTTTGAGCAATACGGCGGAGCTTAAGAGACTTAAAGACGAGGAATATCAGCGCAAAATGGCTTTCAGCATTTTTTGCGGAATACTGGAGTATTATTCAAGATAAAATATAAAAACGGTGAAATTTAAAACCGGAACGGAGTTAATAATGGCGGGAAAAAGCAAAACAGTTTATATATGCAGCGAGTGCGGATACGAAAGCCCGAAATGGTCGGGCAAGTGCATGGGCTGCGGCGCGTGGAATACGATGGAGGAGGATGTCAGGCTGCCGCAAAAGTCGGCGGTGACGGCTTCAAGACCGATACATAGCTTCTCCGCACGTCCGCTTTCGGAAATTGACGCAGACGACGAACACAGAATAGTCACCGGAATTTCCGAGCTTGACAGGGTGCTGGGAGGCGGAATTGTAAAAGGCTCGGTGGTTCTGATTTCGGGCGATCCGGGAATAGGAAAATCGACAATTCTTTTGCAGGTTTGCAGCGCGCTTCAAAGCGGGCTTAATATTCTTTATGTATCCGGAGAGGAGTCGGCTATACAAATAAAGCTTCGCGCAAAAAGAATAGGACTCCATAGCGGTCAGGTTTCGATTATGACCGAGACCGATGTTCAGGCTGTCTGCGAGTATATAAATTCCGCTAAGCCCGACCTTGTTATAATAGATTCAATCCAGACTATGCAGCACAGCGATATTTCATCTTCTCCGGGAAGTATCGTTCAGGTCAGGGAATCGGCAAATTTGCTGCTCAGAACCGGTAAAAGCCTTGATATACCGATTTTTATTGTCGGTCACGTTAACAAGGGCGGAGATATCGCGGGGCCTAAGGTTATGGAGCATATTGTCGATACCGTGCTTTATTTTGAGGGTGAGCGCAATCAGCCGTACAGGATTTTAAGGGCGGTTAAAAACCGTTTCGGCTCCACCAATGAAATCGGCGTATTTGAGATGACCGAGGCTGGGCTTCGCGAGGTTGAAAATCCGTCGGCTATGATGCTGTCGGGCAGAATGAGCGATGTTTCAGGCGGCTGTATTACCTGCATTATCGAGGGGACAAGACCTATTCTTGCTGAGGTTCAGGGGCTTGTCACCGCAACGGGCTTCGGAAACGCCCGAAGAACCGCCACAGGCTTTGATTATAACAGGCTTAATCTATTATTGGCGGTGCTCGAAAAAAGAATGGGACTTTACTTTTCTAATCTTGATACCTATCTTAACATTGTCGGCGGAATGAGGGTAGACGAGCCTGCCGCGGACCTTGCGGTTGCGATGGCGCTTGTGTCGGGACTTCGCGACATACCGATTGACGAAAATCTTATCGCATTCGGCGAAATCGGACTTTCGGGCGAGCTGCGTTCGGTTCCGCGAGCAAACGAAAGAGTAAACGAGGCGGCGCGCATGGGCTTTAAGAAGTGTATTTTACCTAAAGCTTGCCTTAAGCAAATAACGGGGACGCCTGCATCAATGAAGCTTATCGGAGTAAGCCGGCTTTCCGAGGCGATCGCTTTTATCAAATGATTTTTCGGTAAAATAGGGACAGACACCCGAAACAGTATTTACGGATATACATTTATTAAGCAGACAGTATCCGTCGTTTTGATATTTGCAGTTTTCGGCACATTGAATTATACCCACTTGAATGTTCTCCGTTCTGTTTTTGGTTTCACATGTATTATTATATGCCATTTAACAGTTATTTAAAAAAATTTTAAAGAGGAATTGAAAATGAAAAAAATAGCGAGCTTTACAGTTAACCACGACAAGCTTAATAAGGGAATGTATATTTCAAGGGTTGACGGCGACGTTATAACCTATGATATCCGCATGAAAAAGCCTAACGGCGGCGATTATCTTTCAAACGGAGCGATGCACACCTTTGAGCATTTGTTTGCGACCTATGCCCGCAACAGCGAGTTTTCCGAAAATGTTATTTATGTCGGCCCTATGGGCTGCCGTACGGGTTTTTATCTGCTCCTGCGTGATAAGGTGACGCATAATCAGGCAATAG
>JAEDNG010000129.1 GCA_016302625.1 Clostridiaceae bacterium | reverse complement strand
TGAAACTGCGAAAAACAGTAAGAATTTTGACAGCAAAACAGCTGAAATTGCCTTTTTCGGCGGCAGCTTTACCGCGATTAACCGCAATTATATGACTGACCTTTTAAAGTCGGCAGCAAAATACGTAAAGGACGGTACGGTAAAGGGAATCAGAATTTCAACCCGTCCCGACGCTATTGACGGTGAAATTTTAACTCTTTTAAAGGAGCATCATGTCACCTCGATTGAACTCGGCGCACAGAGCATGAATGACCGCGTGCTTAAAATGAACAACAGGGGACACACGTCGGTCGATGTCGTAAACGCGTCGCGGCTTATCCGTGAATACGGCTTTGAGCTGGGACTACAGATGATGACGGGACTTTACGCGGACAATGACTCGTCGGCGGTTAAGACGGCACAGAAGCTGATTGATTTAAAGCCCGACACGGTCAGAATTTATCCCACGATAGTCCTTAAGGACACCGATTTGGCGGCGCTTTACGCCGATAATATATACAAACCGCAGACCTTAGGCGACGCGGTAAGCTTAGCGGCAAAGCTTTTTAAAATGTTTACCGAAAGCGGAATTAAGGTAATACGCTTGGGACTTCACTCAATAGAGGAGAACGCCTATATCGCGGGTCCCTGGCACCCCGCGTTCAGCGAGCTTTGCCAGTCGCAGATAATGCTTACAGAGGTTTTGTCAAAGCTTTGCGAAAAGGGTAAATACATTATTGAAGTAGGCAAGTCCGATATTTCAAAAATGATTGGACAGGGAAGAAAAAACCTGCTGTTTTTAAACTCAAGGGGCTATGACTGCCGCGTTCGCGAGGGCGTGGGGTTAGGCGGACTTAAATTCCGTATTATAAAGGAAGTGTGAAAAAATGCTGTTAAGCTCTATTCAAATTCAGGGCTTTAAATCCTTTGCCGATAAAACGGTATTAAAATTCGGCAAGGGAATAACCGCTGTTGTAGGACCTAACGGCAGCGGAAAGAGTAATATTTCCGACGCGGTGCGCTGGGTATTAGGCGAGCAGTCCACAAAGAGCCTTAGAGGTCAGTCGATGGAGGATGTTATCTTCGGCGGCACCGAAACCCGCAGACCGCACGGATTCTGCGAGGTAACTCTTAATATCGACAATACTGACAGAACGCTCAATTTCGATAACGATAATGTGGCGATCACGCGCCGTTATTACCGCTCGCACGAAAGCGAATACGCGATAAACGGCGTATCGGTGCGCCTTAAAGACATTCATGAACTCTTTATGGATACGGGACTCGGTCGTGACGGCTATTCAATGATAGGTCAGGGTAAGATTGACAACATTATCAGCTCAAAATCAGGGGAGCGCCGCGATATTTTCGAAGAAGCGGCGGGAATTTCTAAATACCGTTACAGAAAGCTTGAGGCGGAAAAAAAGCTTGCGGGAGCGGAGGATAATCTCTTACGTCTCCACGATATTATGGACGAGCTTGAATCCCGTGTAGGCCCCCTTGCCGAGCAGAGCAAAAAGGCGCAGAAATTTTTAGAGCTTTCCGACAGTAAAAAGGAGCTTGAAATAGGCCTTTGGCTTTATACGCTTGACAATTCAAAGGAGGCCTTGCGCGCGCAGGAGAGCAAAATTGCCGCAGCCCAGCTTACCTACCGCGAGATTGACGAGGCACTTTCGGATTTTGACCGCAAGGCGGAGGAAAACACCGCTTATTTCGCAAGACTTACTTCGGATATCGAGGGCGAAAGGCTGAATATTTCTAATTTAAACGAGGAAATCGTTAAGAACGACGGCGTAAAAACCGTAATTAACAATGATATTGAACACAACAATCAGTCGGTGGCAAGGCTTAAAGCCGAGACCGAGCAGCTTAGCAAATCCGACGACGAGGCAAAGGCGGAAATCGAAAAACGTGCTCATGAGGCTGAGGAAAAGCTTACAAAAAAGACCGAAACCGAAAAACAGCTTTCCGAGCTTGAAAACAAGCTTTCCTCTTTGCTTTCGGACAGCGAGAGCATTTCACGGCAAATTGAAATCGAGGTTAAAAAGCTTAATTCTCTAACCGGACTTATTGCCGACAAGCGGGTTGAAATGGTCACGGCGGACAGCGCGATTGAGGAGATTAAGCTTCGCAGAGGCTCTGCCGACGGCCAGATAGAAACGCTTAAGAATGAAATTTCCGATTTAACCGCCGAGTTTTCAGATACACAAAAACTGCTTGATAATATCGAGGAAAACATAGTAAGCCGCAAAAACTCCCTTAAAGGCTATGAATTACGGCTTTCGTCAAAAGAGGAAAAGGCCGCCGAAATAAAGACAGAGCTTGAAAGCGTAAGGCTTGATACCGAGGCTAAGCGCCGCCGTATTCAGATATTAAAAGAGCTTGAAAACAATATGGAGGGTTTCAGTCATTCCGTTAAGGCTATAATGGGCGAGGCGGAAAAGGGACTGCTTCGAGGAATATACGGCCCTGTTTCAAAGCTTATTTCGGTTGATAAAAAATACGGCATTGCTGTTGAAACCGCACTTGCGGCGGCGGTGCAGAATATTATAGTAGAGACCGAGGCGGACGCTAAGCGCGCGATCAACTTCCTTAAGGTAAATAAGGGCGGCAGAGCGACTTTTCTGCCTGTCGCCACCATTAAACCGCGTGAATTTAAGGAGCACGGCTTTGAGGATATGGCGGGATTTGTCGGCATTGCTTCAGACCTTGTTGAAACCGAAACAAAATACCGCGATATCGTAAAGTATCTGTTAGGGGCGGTTATAGTCTCAGAGGACATCGACTCCGCGGCGGCGATTGCTAAGAAATTAGGTTACCGTGTGAAGGTGGTATCGCTTGACGGTCAGGTTATAAATCCCGGCGGCTCGCTTACGGGCGGCTCGCTTGTTAAAAACGCAGGGCTTTTAAGCCGTAATGCCGATATCAAGAGCTTTGAGGACGAGGTTAAAGCGCTCCAAGTTAAAATATCAGAGCTTGAAAAGCAGTCTGCGGCGGCAAATGAGTCAGCGGCGGCTGTCAAAGCCGATATTGACGCGGAAAATGCAGAAATTCTTACCGCAAACGAGGATAAAATCCGTACTTTAGCAGAGCTTAAACGCATAGGCGACCTTAAAACAAACGCCGAAAGCTCACTAAAGCAGTTGACCGACGAGCGCGCGGGCAGTGAAGAAAAGCTTGTAAAGCTTAACGAATTGTCAGCGGCGGCGGCGAAAGCGATAGCGACGCTTGAAGAGCAAAAATCGGCGGTTCAGTCGGGGATTGACGGGATGACCGGCGGCAGAGACAACCTAAACACCGAGCGCGAAAAGGCGGCGGAGGAAATCACCGCTCTAAAGCTGTCTGTTATCGAAATTCAAAAGGATATCGAGGCGGTAGAACAGGCGGCTGACAATCTCCAAAAAATGATGAGCGGCAGAGCCGAGAGGCTTAAAGCGATTGAGACCGAAATTGCACAGTATAGCGTTAAAAATGAGGAATTAAGGCTTAAAACCGCCGACTGCGAGCAAAAAACGGCGGAACTAAAGGAAAAAATCGCGCAGTCCGAGCAGAGGATAACTAAGCTTCTTGAAAAGCGCAACCTGACCGAGAAAGCCGGGGTTGAGCTTAGAACCGGCGAACGTGAGCAAACCGCACAGAGGGAAAAAATCGGCGGGGAATTAGCACGCCTTACCGAGCGTAAGGAGGTTATGCTAAAAGAGTACGACGATGTTATCCGTCAGCTTTACGACGAGTATCAGTTGACTAGAAGCGAAGCGGAGAAAATCGGTATTCATATCGAAAAGCCGTCGGAGGCTAAAAAAACTCTTGCCGAAATCAAGTCTAAAATCCGCTCGCTCGGAAA
>JAEDNG010000128.1 GCA_016302625.1 Clostridiaceae bacterium | reverse complement strand
CTACTCCTCCGGCCTTTATCTGGCACACGGCAGAGGATAACTGCGTTCCGGTAATAAACAGTATTCTGTATGCAGGTGCGCTTGCAAAGCACAATGTACCGTTTGAGCTGCATATTTATCCGTTCGGCTGGCACGGTCTTTCCACTTCCGACGGCGTTACCAACGACATTGTAAATGAAAAGATTGCTCATACTCAAAGCTGGACTTACGAGGCCAAAAAATGGCTTAAGCTTATGGGCTTTGAAATTAAAAAATAAGATAAAAATCTCGGAGACACATATTTATGCCTCCGAGATTTTTGCTTTACAGTCGTCCGCTGTCCTTTAAAAGCTTTAGTTTAAGCACCGCCGCCTGAGTTTTTGCGTCGGTTATTTCGCCGGACAGGATTTTTTCTACCGCCTCATCAAGCGGTATTTTTTCTACTGACAAAAATTCGTCCTCGTCGGGATTTTGCTCGCCGTAGGAAAGCCCCGTCGCGGCATACATCCAGATTATCTCGCCGCAGTATCCGGGGGAGGGGTATAATTTACCGAGCGGTATAAATTTTTCGGCAGTCGCTCCGGTTTCTTCCTTTAATTCGCGTTTGCCGCATTCGAGCGGGTCTTCACCCGATTTATCCCGCTTGCCTGCCGGAATTTCTGTCACAACCTCCATATAAGGATAGCGGAACTGCTTTACAAAAAGCACTTCGTTATTATCCGTAAGAGCTGCGACGCATACGCCGCCGGGGTGCTCTATTACTTCTCTTGTAGCTGTTTTGCCGTTAGGCAGCAGAGCCTTGTCACGGCGAAGATTAATGATTTTTCCCTTATACATGTATTCGGCGGATATTTGTTTTTCTTCTAAATTCATGAAATGCACCTTCCTTAAATATAATGATTATAGGCTTGGAATTTTAGGAGTGAAATAAATGGGAAACATAGTAAACGCGGCAGAATATGATTATTTCGGGCGCAAAAAGCTGATGGACGCGCTTTGTAAAGAATACGGATTTATTAAAAGAAGCGTAATCGGACGAAGCTGCGGCGGCAGAGATATAACCGCACTTAAAATCGGAGCGTCGCATGAGTATGCTCTTATTGCCGCCGCCTTTCACGGGAGCGAGCGGATAACCTCGGTAGTGCTGATGATGTTTATCGAGGAGCTGGCGAGCGCCTTAAAATGCGGGGAGAGTATCGCCGGTATAAACATATCAAAGGCGATGACAGGCAGAGGGGTGATTTTTGTACCTTGCGTTAATCCCGACGGGTGCGAAATATCACTGCACGGTGCGATTGCGTGCGGAGAGCTTAAAGGAGCGATAGCTAAGCTGTGCCGAAATAATTTCACACATTGGAACGCAAATCTGCGCGGCGTTGATATAAACCATAATTTTGACGCAGGTTGGCAGGAATTGCGCCAAAAGGAAATAAAAGAGGGTATATATGGCCCGGGACCTACGCGCTTCGGCGGATATAAGCCCGAAAGCGAGCCGGAAACTCTGGCACTTACCGAGCTTTGCAGAACGGTTAAAATCCGGCACGCGACAGCGCTCCACTCACAGGGTGAAGTGATTTACTGGAATTACGGCGGAAATACTCCGGTGAGAGCCAAAAAGATGGCGGAGATAATGGCTACCTCGTCCGGGTACGCTTTGGATACTCCTATAGGCATCGCTGACGGCGGCGGCTTTAAGGACTGGTTTATTTCAGAATTTTGCCGACCCGGATTTACGGTTGAGTTAGGTAAAGGAGAAAATCCTCTGCCTGCTGAAAGCGCTTCTGAAATTTACAGCCGCGTAAAAGAAATGCTTGTACTATGCACAATAATGTAGCTTTTATCAAATCGGGCTGCCGCAAATATTTTGCAGCAGCCCTCTTTTATAAATATTATTCCGAAAGATCCTCAACTACAAGTGTACGTACGCCGTTTTCATCGACAGAGGTTTTATTCTCCTCCGGCGCTTTATCACGCACGGCAAAGAATTTTTCTGCAACCTGCGGGAACAGAGCGTAGCTTAATACGTCCTCCTCTGACTTACCGATGCCCTTGTCCTTCATTTCCTTAGCGTAATTTGCAAGCTCGGGTTGAAGCTGGTCGGCGGGACGGCAGGTTATCACCTTATCGTCGCCGATAGCTTTTTTGCGAACTTCCTCGTTTACGGGAGCCGGAAGTCTTCCGTATTCACCGCGCAGAAGCGCCTTGGATTCCTTGGTGACCATCTTGTAGCGCTCGCCCGAAAGGACGTTTAGCACTGCCTGAGTGCCTACAATCTGCGATGTAGGCGTAACAAGCGGCGGATATCCAAAATCCTTTCTTACCTTCGGAACTTCGGCAAGCACCTCGTAGTACTTATCCTCGGCATTAGCCTGTTTAAGCTGGGACAATAGGTTTGAAAGCATACCGCCCGGAACCTGATAAATAAGGGTTTTGGTATCAACGTTAAGCACCTTCGGGTCAAGTATTCCGTCCGCCTTCATCTTGTCGGCAACCTTGCGGAAGTGAGCGGCGACTTCGCTAAGTGCGGTAAGGTCAAGCCCCGTATCGCGCGGAGTGCCCTGCATGGTAGCGACAAGCGCTTCTGTCGAGGGGTTTGAAGTGCCGTTAGCAAAGGGGGAGAGGGCACAGTCAACAATGTCAACGCCCGCTTCAGCCGCCATAAGATAGGTCATATCGCCCGTACCCGTTGTGTTGTGGGTATGCAGATGAATAGGCACGGAAACATTTTCCTTAAGCTTTTTAATAAGCGAATAAGCGTTGTACGGTAAAAGCAGATTTGCCATATCCTTAATGCAGATAACGTCCGCGCCCATCTTTTCAAGAGTTTTAGCCATATCCACAAAGTAATCCTCGTTATGAACGGGGCTTACGGTATAGCTCATTGCCGCCTCGCAGATACCGCCGTATTTTTTACAGCTCTTCATCGCCTGCTCCATATTGCGGGTGTCGTTGAGTGCGTCGAAGATACGGATTACGTCAATGCCGTTTTCAATCGATTTTTTAACGAACATATCGACAACATCGTCGGCATAATGCTTGTAGCCCAAAATGTTCTGACCGCGCAGAAGCATCTGAAGCTTAGTGTTGGGCATATGCTTTTTAAGGGTGCGAAGTCTTTCCCACGGGTCTTCGTTAAGAAAACGCATGCAGGAGTCAAAGGTCGCGCCGCCCCAGCATTCAAGGCTCCAGTAGCCTATTTTATCAAGCTTTTCGAGCGCGGGAAGCATATCCTCTAATTTCATTCTGGTAGCCGCCTGTGACTGATGAGCGTCACGCAGAATGGTATCGGTTATATATAGCTTTTTATTATCCATTTAAGTCACACTCCTTAGCCCAAGAGGGATATAAGTACGCCCGCGGCGATAGCTGAGCCTATAACACCGGCAACATTCGGACCCATTGCGTGCATGAGCAGGAAGTTGGACGGATTTTCTTTCTGACCGACCGACTGTGAAACGCGCGCCGCCATGGGAACAGCCGAAACACCGGCGGAGCCGATAAGCGGATTTATCTTGTTCTTCGAGAAAAGGTTCATAAGCTTTGCAAAAAGCACGCCGCAAGCTGTGGCAACTCCGAAAGCTACAACGCCCATAGCGATTATTTCAAGAGTCTGAAGCTTTAAGAAGGTCTTAGCGGTAGCGGTAGCGCCGACAGAGATACCCAAGAAAATGGTAACTATATTCATAAGCTCGTTCTGAGCGGTTTTGCAAAGACGGTCGGCAACGCCCGATTCTTTCCAGAGGTTTCCGAGCATAAGACAGCCGACAAGCGGAGTGGCTGACGGAACAAGCAATGCCACAAAGATAGTAACCGCAATGGGGAAAATGATTTTTTCTTTTTTAGA
>JAEDNG010000127.1 GCA_016302625.1 Clostridiaceae bacterium | reverse complement strand
TGCTTGCACTCAAATTTTCATTTTATCTCTTTACCCCAACTATTGACAAAGAGCCATAAATAAAACCGCCCATTCGGGCGGTCTTGATGCATAAATTATTCTTCTGTTTTTTCTTCTTCCTTCATCTTTGCAAAGCATTCGCTGCAATATACCGGACGGTCGTCACGCGGTATAAACGGTACCTTCGCGACTCCTCCGCATGCAGCGCATACAGCCTCGTGCATTTCTCTCGGAGCTCTTCCCGCGCTCTTGCGCTTGTCGCGGCACGCCTTGCAGCGCTGCGGTTCGTTTACAAAGCCCTTGGATTCGTAAAACTCCTGTTCTCTTGCAGTGAATACGAACTCCTCGCCGCAATCTTTGCAAACTAACGTCTTGTCTTCAAACATTTTTTCTACCTCTCTTGGTTGATTAATTTAGCCCCGGACGGAATCGCACCGACATCTTTGGTTTCAACGCTCTGCTGGTTAAGCTACATGGGCATATATAAGCGGCAAAGACGGAACACCCGTCCGCCGTTTATTTATCTTTTAATTTTTTTCTGATTCTCAATAGCGCGTTATCTACCGACTTTTCGGAAATATCAAGCTCTTTTGCAATATCTATGTATTTATTGCCGGAAAGATAAAGCTGTAAAACCTTAAATTCAAGCCCCGATAATTCAAGCTTTATGTTATCTGTAAGCGCCCTGTAATTTTCCCTGTCAAAGAAAATTTTTTCAGGGCTGTCAGCCTCGGAAATTACTGTGTCCTCATAGGGTGATAATAGCTCGTCCGGAATGTCCTTGCGCCGTTTTGACGCTCTCAGCACGGAAATAACCGACCTGCGTATACAAAGCGAAGCAAAGGTCGCAAAGGAGGATTTTTCGCTGTCATAATCCCTGACCGCCGAATAAAGCGCAATCGTGGCTTCCTGAACGGCGTCCTCGCTGTCGTTTTCGCCGCAGTATTTTTTTACGAAATACAGAATTCGCGGAAGATATCGCTCAATTATAATCGGGAGCAATTCATAGCTGCCGCTGTTTATGAGTGCGGCGATTTCTTCATCGGACATGCTTTCGTAATTTTCGACAAATTTTTTTCTCATTTATGCACCGTCATAGTATCACTTGCTAATTATAATACATTAATAAAGCAAAAAAGTCAAGTAAAATTTTATATTTTTTTAAAAATATAGCAATTTTTTTGGCAAATTGTGAAAATAACTAAACAAATCCTGCTCTTTTGTTGCAATATTTTGAAAAATATATTTTTTATCACAAAAACGCATATAAATTATTGTATGTTTTATTCACACAAATCGTTAATACCGCCGCTCCAAATCACAATAGCCGTGCCATTTGACACGGTAATTTCGGCGTTTTCACCTATAAATTCATTGCTGACGCCAAGCGGAAAATCAAAATCCAGCACCGCATTTTGGAGCTCATAAAGCAAGCCCTTAAGCGTAACACCGCTTATTTTTCCGCTTGCGGAAAAGACGGATATATTTCCCGACGCACTATTTGCAAAAGAAACCGAGCCGTTTCTAACGGCGGTCGCGGTATATCCGTTAAAGCATAAAAATCCCTTTCCGCCGCAGGTTGAAATATAGCATAGGGTCTGATAATTAGCATAGGTATGGTCGGGTCTGCCGCCCGCTCCTCCGTAAATCACAAAGCGTTTAAAGCCTCTCTCAAATCCGGTTTTGACTGCAAGCATTGTATCGGTGTCGTTTTTCATCACCGGGTGCTGTATAACCTCTTTGCAGTCGGGTATGAAACCGAGCGAATCAAAATCTCCGACAGCGATATCGGGTAAAATATTGAGCTTTTCAAGGAATCTTATTCCTGCGTCTGCCGCTATGACAAGGTCGGAGTCCTCTCTTTCGAATTTTTCGGGCAAACCGTCCGCCGCGCCGAAAATATAACAGGTGTTCATCTGCAATTCTCCCTTAATTCGTAATTATTACATTTTTTTAACTTATGTTGCAAAAAACGACAATACGAGTATAATATACTATACTTAATTATACCAAAGGAAAAGAAAAAATGGAATACAAAATATCAAAAGGCGCGCCGGAGGACCTTTCCGGTCGCGAAGAAAAGGAAACAGCGGTTTACAGACTGCTTAAAAAGCTCGGCATTGCTTTTGAGCACATCGACCACCCGGCCGCCGAAACAATGGCGGACTGTGAGTTGATTGACAGAACTCTCGGCATTTCGGTTTGTAAAAATTTGTTTCTCTGCAACCGTCAGAAAACCGCATTTTATCTGCTCATGCTGCCGGACGGGAAGGTATTTAAAACCAAAGAGCTTTCTAAGGAACTCGGGATCGCACGGCTTTCCTTTGCGGACGCGGAATTTATGCTCAAATACTTAAATATAATTCCCGGTTCTGTAAGCGTTATGGGACTTATGAACGATAAAGAAAACAACGTGCGCCTGCTTATTGACAGCGATTTGCTAAAGGATGAGTTTATCGGCTGTCATCCCTGCGTCAATACCTCTACCTTAAAAATCCGGACAAAGGATTTGACAGATATATTTCTTCCCGCGGTAAATCACGGTTTTACCGCCGTTTTGCTAGATTAGGCTGACGAGAGCCTAAAAGGAGTAAAAATGAAAAACCTTTTTAAAAAAACTGTTATTTATACTGTAACTTTGCTTATATCCCTTATGCCGCTTGCCGCCTGCCGAACGAACAAGGACGTTTTATCGTCGGAAAGCTTTGTTTCGTCCGCTCCCGCGGTTTCCTCTGCTGAAGAACCTGTATCCTCCGAGGAGCCGACGGATAACGGAATAAGACTTGTTATTTCTTCCCCCGCAAAAACCACCGTCAGCGTTACCGACCCGAATTTCACCTTTTCGGGCACATCGGACCCTGCCGAACCGCTCACCGTAAACGGAGCGGAGATTGAACGAGGCGAGGGTGGAATTTTTACATATCAGACCGAGCTCAAGGTCGGCAAAAACACCTTTTCTTTCTCACACAAGGGCGAAACCAAAACCTACACCGTTACATACAGATATGTGATAATCGAAAGCTTTTCCCCGTCGGGCGCTCATACCTATCCGAGCGGCTCTACCATAGTGGTCAATGTTAAAGCCAGAAAGGGCAGCGCGGTAAAATCGGTATTTAACGGTCAAACCGTGGACCTGACCCGCGAAAACACAGCGTCCGATGATGACTCAGAGTTTGTTTCGTACAACGGCGTTTTCAGACTTCCGGGCGACAACGCGCAGGATTTGAATCTCGGTAAAATAACCTACAAAGCTACTCATAACGGCAAAACCGAAACCTTTTCCTCCGGAAAGATAACCTGCAAAAAGAGCGATGTTATTGTCGACTATGACCCGAACGCCACGCCGACCGGCGGTAAATATATCAATGTAGGCTCAGGCTACATAGCGGAAATAGTTGAATATAACGCCGAAACCTTTGACGGCAACGTTTCTAACGCCGCTTTAAAGGATGGCTCGGTTGACTGGTCAAGGCCGACAAATAACTATCTGCCCAAAGGCACGCTTGACTACTGCTCTACAAGCTATGTAAGCTATAAAGATATAAATTATGTCACACTGCGCGCCGGTTACCGCGTGTATCTTGAACGGCAGGATAAGCCGTACGACGGAAAAAAGCCTGTGGTAAGGCAATATATCGGCACTCTGCCCGACCATAACGAAATCACGGCGGCGGGTATTCAGAATAACGGAACGCATACTGTCCTTACCTTTAACAGTCTTTGGAAAGCGCCGTTTTACTTTGATATCCTTCCGCAGGATTATGCAAATCCGTCAAAACAGGATTACAAAGTCAACAATGTTACATATAACTATATTGATATCACTTTCTGCTATGCGAC
>JAEDNG010000126.1 GCA_016302625.1 Clostridiaceae bacterium | reverse complement strand
CTGCCGTAATATTTCTCGATAAGATGGAGCGGCACCTTGCCCTTTCTGAATCCCGGTACGTTTATTTTTTTACCGTTCTTTTTATAGGCTTCGTTGATAGCCTCACGAAATTTTTCACCGTCGACGGTGATTTCAAGCTGATATCTGTTGGTATCAACCTTTTTTGTTTCTTTCAAGCTCATTTTTATACCTCCGCATAGTAAAACGCCCTTTTACTCGTTTTACAATAGTTCAAACTATTATATCATAACTTAAAAACTTTTTCCACATATTTTTTTAATAATCTGTAAATTCGTAAAATATAAATATATCACACCACAAAGACCGGTGTAAAATCAACGCAATCGCACGATATAAGACGAAATTCCACTCCGTCGTATTCCTTTACCGCCTTGTTAAAGCCCGCTCCGTGGATATGACCGTGATATACCGTTTTTATTCCGTGCTTTTTAATTATACCGAAAATTTCCTCGCATACCATATCTCCGTAAACCGGAGGATAATGAAGAAACACCGAAATAGGAAGTCCGGATTTTTCGGCTTCGTTAATCGACGCTTCAAGTCTCCCCGCCTCCCGCGCTAAAACTTTTTTGTTGGAGGTGTCATCGTAAAACCAGCCGCGCGTACCTGCAATCGCCTTTCCCTCGCATACCGCGCAGTTATTATAAATTATATCTACCGAATAAAATCCGTTTTCCATAAAAAACTCATGCAGCTTTTTAGAGGTGCTCCACCATAAATCGTGATTGCCCTTTAAAAGCAGCTTTTTACCGGGCAGAGACTCCAAAAATTCAAAATCTTTTTTTGTTTCACTGAGCTTTAATCCCCACGAAAAATCCCCGGGAAGCACGACCGTATCATTTTCATTTACAAGCCTTAACCAATTGGCGCGCAGACGGTCGACATGATTATCCCACCCTTTAAAAATGTTCATCGGTTTATCGGTGCCAAAGGACAAATGCAAATCGGAAATTGCGTAAATACTCAAATTATGTTTCACCTCTTGTTAAAAAATTTTGTTTTGTTACATATTAGATATTCTTCTGCACATAATAAGTTTGACCTGAAAACAGGTCAGAAAGGACTTGATTTATTTGTCAGACTGTACTTGTGAAACCAAACTGTGCGTAGCGTGCGATGTGAAAAACTGTGTTCATCATACCGCGGACGATATGTGCTCTGCCGGCAAAATTCAAGTTGGTCACGGCGAGGCGTCCAGCAGCAGAGACACTTGCTGTGATACTTTCAGAGCAAGGTAATTTTATTTGCTTTGTCAAAAGAATATCCGGCTTTAAAGCCGGATATTTTTATTTTATTTTAAGCGCTTCATATACTGCGTCAAGCATTTTATCCTTATCGCATATTTCTTTAAATCTTACCTCGGCGTTTTCGAGCATTTTAATAGGCTCAGGAATGTCGGTGGAGGTCACCTCAGACAGCAAACGCACGTTCCCGAACTCGCTGTCGGTCTTTTTATCGGTAACGGCGCTAAGCACGCTGTCCGCAAACTTATAAGGCGACGCGGTAGAGGCGATAATCGCCGGTCTTCCGTCCTTTGTTTTTGTCACGTACTGCTTATAAACGCCTACCGCAACAGCTGTATGAGTATCACACAGATATCCGTATTCCTTAAACATATCCCCGATGGTATCAAGGGTCTGCTTATCGTCTAAGTAGCCTCCCCAGAAAAGCTCTTCCATTTTGTCTTTAACTTCTTCGGACACGCTGAATTTACCGTCCGAGGACAGCTTCGCCTGCATAACCGCTACCGCCTTATCGTCACAGCCCGAAAGCTCAAACAGCATTCTTTCAAGATTGCTTGAGATAAGAATATCCATTGAGGGGGAAATTGTGGTGAAAAATTTACGGTTGCGGTCGTAAACTCCCGTGTTTATAAAGTCGGTTAACACGTTGTTGGAGTTTGACGCGCAGATAAGCTTATTTATCGGAACGCCCATTTTCTTTGCGTAATAAGCGGCTAAAATGTTTCCGAAATTTCCCGTCGGGACAACAACGTTAAAGCCGTCATTTAAATCCTCGCCGCGCAAAAGCAGGTCGCAGTACGCCGATACATAATAAACTATCTGGGGAGCAAGTCTGCCCCAGTTTATTGAGTTTGCTGAGGAGAACTGCATGTTATGCTCCGCTAATTTCTCCTTTACCGCGTTATCGGTAAATATTTTTTTAACGCCGGTCTGCGCATCGTCAAAATTACCCTTAATAGCGCAGACATGAACGTTCCCGCCCTTTTGAGAGTCCATTTGAAGCTTCTGCATCGGGCTTACGCCGTCGCTCGGATAAAATACCATTATCTCGGTATCGGGCACGTCCTTAAAACCCTCAAGCGCCGCCTTTCCGGTATCTCCCGAGGTTGCGACCAGTATTACGGTCTTTTTACCGGCGGCGGTCTTTTTCGCCGAGGTGGTAAGCAGATAGGGAAGCAGCTGGAGAGCCAAGTCCTTAAACGCGCAGGTGGGACCGTGCCACAGCTCTAAAATATTCATATTTTTGCCGACAACCGAAATCGGAGCGGGATTGCCGTTATCAAAGCTTCCGGTGTACGCGCCCCTCACGCAGTAATCTATTTCATCATCGGTAAAGTCGTTAAGGAAATATTTTAAAACATATTTCGCTCTGCCGATATAGTCAAGCTTTTGAAGCCTGTCAAAATCCTCCGCGGTAAAGGTCGGAAAGGTATCGGGCACAAAAAGTCCGCCCTCAGCCGAAATTCCGCGCGCAATAGCGTTAGCCGCGGTAACCTTAACCGATTTATCTCTTGTACTCACATAATTCATAACGTCCGCTCCAGTTTTTTGGCTTTAATATCTTTATATGCCTATTCTATTATAATTAACCCCTTTTGTCAAAGGTTTCAAAATAATTTTCCGCGTTTTTATAAAATATTTTATCAAGTATATCGGCAGAAATACCTTTTTCGTTTAATTTCACGTAGAGATACGGTATTTTCGCAATATCCGAAAGCGCATTATCCATCTTGGCGCCGTCAAAATCCGAGCCTATCGCGATATTATTTTCAAGTCCCAGCTCAAGCATATGATAAATATTTTCATAAAGCTTTAAAAAAACGTCTCCACCCAAAAATTCGGGATAAAAGCAAAGACCTATAATCCCGCCTTTTTCGGCAATAAGCTGTAGCTTATCGTCAGTAAGATTTCGCGGCACATCGCATACCGCGCGGCAGTTTGAATGAGTAGCTATCGGATAAACGGCTGTTTCCACCGCTTTATAAAAGCTTTTATCATTAAGATGGGAGAGGTCGCAGCATATCTGAAGTGAGTTCAGCTCCTTAATAACCCTCTGCCCGAAAGACGTCAGCCCCTTGTCGGATTTACTGCCGCCCGCTATCAGGTTTTCACCGTTCCAGGTAAGAGTAAGCGAGCGTATACCGTCCTTTTTCAATTCATATAGCAAATCAATATCGTTTCCGATAACCGCGCCGCCCTCGACCGCGAAATACGGGGTAAGATTATCACTTTTTTGCGTTAGCTTTTCCTTGAAATCGTTAATTATTGCGCGATAAAGCTTAAAAGGCTCGTCGATATCGTCCCTTATCCAAACGGCGAAAAGCTGTTTCCAGCTTTCAAATTCCGCACCCTTTTCGCCGGAAACAGCAAGAGAATTGCGAAAAAAAGGCTGATTTTTAAAATAACATTCGTAAGGCGTGTCGCAGTGCAGATCAAAATAATTCATGCGCTATCACTCCGAATCAGAAAGCGTTTTTAATATAATGAAGTCTGTACCCGTCGCTCCCGTCTTTCCTCTTGAATACGGTAACCTCCGCCACGTCAAAGCGCGGCTGAAGCTCGGTTTCGTATTTTGAAAG
>JAEDNG010000125.1 GCA_016302625.1 Clostridiaceae bacterium | reverse complement strand
GCGAATAATTTATAAACCGATATTCAGGCGGAGCGTTTCGCGCTCCGCCTTGAATGCTTTTTAATAATAAGAAAGGTGAGATATATGTGAGCAGCGCGGCGATTGAATTGCGCGGAATTACCAAGCGTTTTGGTAACGTTGTGGCAAATAAGGATGTCGACCTGTCGGTTTACTGCGGAGAAATTTTGTCGCTTTTAGGGGAAAACGGCAGCGGCAAAACCACCCTTATGAACATGATTTCGGGTATTTACTATCCGGACGAGGGACAGATTTTCATAAACGGCGAGGAAGCGGTTATCCGTTCGCCTAAAGACGCGTTTAAATATAAAATCGGAATGATTCATCAGCATTTTAAGCTGATCGACGTATTTTCAGCGGCTGAAAACGTAGTGCTCGGGCTTAAGGAAAAGGGAAGATACGATATAAAAAAGGTAAGCGCTAAGGTTGCGGAGATAAGCGAGAAGTACGGATTTGATATCAACCCCGATAAAAAAATATATGAGATGTCGGTCTCTGAAAAGCAGACGGTTGAGATTATTAAGGTGCTCTACCGCGGCGCGGATATACTTATTTTAGACGAGCCTACCGCCGTGCTTACCCCGCAGGAGACTCAGAAGCTCTTCGCGGTGCTCCGCAGAATGAGGGACGACGGCAAGGCGATTATAATAATCACCCACAAGCTTCATGAGGTGCTGTCCCTTTCAGACCGTGTGGCGGTGCTCCGCAAGGGCGAGTATATCGGAACGGTCGAAACTGCACAAACCAATGAGGCTCAGCTTACCGAAATGATGGTAGGCAAAAAGATTGAGCTTAATATTGAGCGCAGTGTTCCCGAAAACCCGCAGGATAGGCTGGTTGTTAAGAATATAAGCTGCAAGAACCGCGAGGGTGTAAGCATTCTTGACGAGGTTTCCTTTACCGCGCGTTCGGGCGAAATTTTGGGAATTGCAGGTATTGCAGGCAGCGGTCAGCGCGAGCTTTTGGAGGCTATTGCCGGACTTCAGCACATTGACGGGGGAGAGATTATTTATCATAACCCCAAAACAGGCTCTGCCGATAATCTGAGGGATAAAACTCCCCTGCAAATAAGGGAGCTTGGTGTGCGTCTGTCTTTTGTGCCCGAGGACAGGCTCGGCATGGGACTTGTCGGCAATATGGATATTGCTGATAATATGATGTTAAGAAGCTACCGTAAGGGTAAATCGGTATTTTTGGAGCGCAAAGCGCCTAAAAACCTTGCCGAAACCATTATTGAACAGCTTGAGGTAGTAACTCCCAGCGCGTCAACGCCGGTCAGAAAGCTTTCGGGCGGAAATGTTCAAAAGGTGCTTGTAGGCCGTGAAATCGCCGCGTCACCTACAGTTCTGATGGCGGCTTATCCGGTCAGAGGACTTGACATCAACTCCTCTTATGCGATTTACAATCTTTTAAATCAGCAGAAGAAAAACGGTGTGGCGGTTATCTTCGTCGGCGAGGATCTCGATGTGCTTATTGAGCTTTGCGACCGCATTATGGTAATAGGCTCGGGCAGAGTTGCCGGAATAGTTGACGGCAGGAACGCCGACAAGAATGAAATCGGTCTTATGATGACTAAAACAAACGGAGGCAGCGAAAATGAATAATAAAGAAAAACACGTTCACGAGCCTCTTTTTCATATTACTAAGCGCGCCGATATTGTCTGGTGGAAAGCGTGGCTTATCCGATTAGTGGCTATTGTTGCGGCGCTTATTGTCTGTGCGATTGTAATTGTAATGATAACCGATTATAATCCTATTGAGGTTTATAAGACCATGATCGAGGGCAGCTTCGGCACAGAACGCAAGCTATGGATTTTACTGCAAAATCTCGCGATGCTGCTGTGTATCTCCTTGGCTGTTACACCCGCGTTTAAAATGAGATTCTGGAACCTCGGAGCGGAGGGACAGGTGCTTATCGGCGGTCTTGCGAGCGCGGCGTGTATGTTCTATATTAAGGACAGTATGCCTAACTGGCTTTTACTTATTATAATGTTTGCCGCAAGCATTCTGGGCGGCGTCATCTGGGGACTTATCCCCGCGTTTTTCAAAGCAAGCTGGGGAACAAACGAAAGCCTTTTTACACTTATGATGAACTATGTCGCGATTCAACTCGTTTCGTTCTTTATTATGGTATGGGTTCCGAGCGGCTCAAGCGTTATGGGCGTTATCAATCAAGTTTCCGGAAGCGGCTGGATGCCTGATCTGTTCGGAAAGAAGTATTTATTTAATATACTTATCGTTGCGATTTTGACCGTTGTAATGTTTATCTATCTAAAATACAGTAAGCAGGGATATGAAATTTCGGTCGTTGGGGAGAGCGAGAACACTGCGCGGTATATTGGAATAAACGTTAAAAAGGTTATTATCCGCACAATGATTATTTCGGGCGCTGTCTGCGGACTTGCCGGTTTCTTGCTTGTTTCAGGCACGAATCACACCATTTCAAAGGAATTGGCGGGCGGTATGGGCTTCACCGCGATTATGGTTTCGTGGCTTGCAAAATTCAATCCAATCGTTATGGTCGTAACCTCGTTCTTAATAGTATTCCTGCAAAGGGGCGCGGGTGAGATTGCCACTGCTTTCCGTCTTAACGAAAGCGTTGCGGATATTCTTACGGGGATTATTATCTTCTTCATAATCGGCTGTGAGTTTTTCATCAACTATCAGATAAACAAACGCTCAAAGCGGAAGGAGGATAAATAATGCTTAGTACGGTTTTTGCATTCATAAACGCCGCCATTATTCAGGGAATCCCCCTGCTTTACGGAGCCACAGGTGAAATCATTACCGAAAAAAGCGGAAATCTGAACCTCGGTATACCGGGAATCATGTATATCGGCGGCATTTCCGGCATTATCGGCGGATATCTTTACGAACATTCAACCGATAATCCCGCCGCGCTTGGTTGTATTTTTATTCCGCTTATTTGCTCCCTCGTGGGGTCTGCTCTTATGGCGCTGATTTACAGCTTTTTAACCATCACTCTGCGCGTAAATCAAAATGTTACCGGTCTTGCCCTTACCACTTTCGGAATGGGAGTCGGCAACTTTTTCGGCGGCTCGCTTTTGAGCTTTTTCGGCGAAAGCGGCTCAATTTCGCTTCTTACTACCGGAAATTACTATAAAGCAAGTCTTCCGTTTGCCGATAAATTGGGTCTCTTCGGAAAAACCTTTTTATCTCTCGGTTTTTTGGCATACGCGGCGATAATAATTGCACTATTGACCTCGTATTTCTTAGGTCACACCCGTTCGGGACTTAATTTGCGTGCGGTGGGCGAAAATCCCGCAACCGCTGACGCGGCGGGTATCAGCGTAACTAAATATAAGTATCTGTCAACGATTATCGGCGGAGCAATAGCGGGCTTAGGCGGTCTCTACTTCGTTATGGACTATACCGGCGGCGCATGGACAAACAACGGCTTCGGCGACCGCGGTTGGCTTGCGATAGCGATTGTTATTTTCGCTATATGGAGACCTAACATGGCGATTTTAAGCTCATTCCTTTTTGGAGGTCTTTATATTCTCTGCGTTTATATCCCCGGTCTTTCAAGCAGCGCAAAGGAAATCATAAACATGATGCCTTACCTTGTAACTATTGTTGTTCTTGTAATTATAAGCATGCGCGATAAGCGTGAAAATCAGCCTCCGGCGCATTTGGGGCTTTCCTACTTCCGTGAGGAAAGGTAATTATAACGTCATTATTAAATAGTTGCTCCGGCAGTCGGAAATCGGCCGCCGGAGTATTTTTAAAATCAATATCATAACATTGAAAAAATTCTTGAAATTGCTATGAAGATATGTTATAATATCTTTGTTCGGGGCATTAGCTCAGCTGGGAG
>JAEDNG010000124.1 GCA_016302625.1 Clostridiaceae bacterium | reverse complement strand
ACACAGCAAAGCGAATACACTTACAATCCGCCCGGCGGCGTTAATTATACGCCTTACGGCGCTTATACCGGTTACGGTATAGACGGCATACCCGCTGAGGACATAACCTTTTTTGTCGGCAAAAAATCCGCCGAGATAATGCCCAAATTCATGAAAATGGAAATTACCCGCTCAAAAACCTCTTGGTGCTGGCCGGCGGCGATTTTAGGCTTTATTTTCGGGCCTATGGGCGCGTCGCTCTGGTTTTTATACCGCAAGATGTATAAAACCGCGATTATCCTGCTCGCCGTGGGAGCGCTCCTGACCTTTACCACTGCCGCAATGACATACGACACAAACTCCGAGGATATCGGCAGCGTTTTTGACGCAATCACCTCGGGTGACCTCGAAGCTTTCAGCGACGCGATTAACGGCATCGGCAAAACGCAGACAGCCCTTGATATAGCTGCCGGTGCGGTTGAAGATATCGCTAATCTTGCAACCTGCATTATCACGGGAATTTTCGGATTTTACGCCTATAAGGAGCATTGCGTTAAAACAATACGCAATTTCCGCCAAAGCATAGTCGATCAGCGTTATTACCGGATGGGGCTCGCCTCACTCGGCGGCGTTTCGGGCGGCATGCTCGCTGTGGGAATTATCTGCATGATAGTTGTGACCAATGCGGCGTCTGCGGTAACTGTTTTACTTTCGGGAATATTGAAATAAACCGGATTAATCCGGTCTTAAATGAGGAGAAATTATGAAAATTACAAAAGCTATCATACCCGCGGCGGGGCTTGGTACCCGCGTTCTTCCCGCGTCAAAGGCGCTGCCTAAGGAAATGCTTCCTATCGTTGACAAACCGGCTATTCAATATATCGTCGAGGAGGCGGTCAGAGCCGGAATTACCGATATTCTTATAATCACCAACCGCGGAAAGGGTGTTATTGAGGATCATTTCGACCACTCAATCGAGCTTGAGGCAATGCTTGAAAAGCGCGGCAATACGGAAATGCTTAAAACCCTTAACGACGTTGCAAACCTTGCAAACATTTATTATATCCGTCAGAAAGAAACCAAGGGACTTGGCGACGCGGTGCTTCGCGCTAAAGAATTTGTAGGAAGCGAGCCTTTCGCGGTTCTTTACGGAGACGATGTAATTATCGGCGAACCGCCCGCTATCGGTGAGCTTTGCGACGCTTATGAAAAATACGGCAAAAGCGTTGTGGGCATTAAGGAAGTGACCGACGAGTTTATCGTTAAATACAGCTCCTTAAAGGTTGAACAGCTTGACGAAAAGAATTACGCCGTAAGCGATATGATTGAAAAGCCGAGCCTTGAAACCAAATTTTCAAATTATTCAATTCTCGGACGCTGTGTGCTTGATAACGAGATTTTCAGTATACTTGAAAAAACTCCCCTCGGGGTCGGCGGCGAGCTTCAGCTGACCGACGCCATGCGTACGCTTGCGGTAAAATACGGCATGATCGGCGTTGATTTCAGCGGCGTGCGCTATGATATGGGCAATAAGTTCGGCATTTTAAAGGCTAATATCGAGGTTGGTCTCTCACACCCCGAAATAAAGGACCAGTTAAGAGAATATATAAAGGAAATTGCAACAACGCTGTAATGTATACCTCGCTTTTTTTAGACCTCGATAACACTCTGCTTGATTTCAACAAGGCGGAGGCTCACGCCATAAGACAGGTTTTAGCCGCGCACGGACTACCGTCGGACGAAAGGGCAGTGAAAACCTATTCCTCTATCAACAAAAGCTTTTGGGAAAGCTTTGAGCGGGGCGAAATCCCCAAAAGCCGGATTTTCACCGGACGCTTTGAAAAGCTTTTGGAGTTTTTCGGTGCTGTCGGCGATCCGGCGGCTTTTTCGGCGGAATACGGCTCAAAGCTTGCCGAGGGATATTTCACGGTGGACGGAGCTTTCCCTGTACTTGATTATCTGAAAGAAAAAGGCTATAGGCTTTACGCCACCACAAACGGACTGTCATCGACCCAGTACCGACGTATCGACGGTTCGGGGCTTAAGCCTTATTTTGACAGGGTTTTTGTTTCGGAGGACGCGGGACATCAAAAGCCGGATAGGGAATATTTTGATTTTGTTGTGTCAAATATTCCCGAAAAGGATAAAGCGAAGATACTCATTGTGGGCGACAGTCAAAGCTCGGATATTTTAGGAGGTCTTAACGCCGGAATTGATACCTGCTGGTATAATCCGGAGCATTTGACGCCTAAATACCCGTCAAGATTTGAAATATCCGCGCTTGAGCAACTCAAAAGATTACTTTAATAAAAAACGGAGGTCGTGCACTATGTCTGACGGAAACAAAAACGAAATACTTGAAGAACAAAGAAAAGCAAGGCAGGAATTTTTAGAGCTTAAAAAAATGCAGCACGGCGAGATGAAAGCGCCCCCGAAGCCGAGCGAAATAGCCATCGTGCCGAAAACTCCGAAAGAAAAATGGAACAACTTCTGGTTTCAGTACAAATGGCACGTTATCGCGATTACGGCGATTACCGTCGTTTTAGCGGTACTTATAACTCAATGCGCAACAAGGACAAAATATGACCTCGAAGTGGTTTATTTCACCTATACCGCTGTGCTCGACGAGCAAACGCAGGCGGTTGCGGACTACATTAAGCAGTATGCGTCCGACACAAACGGCGACGGTGAAATTAACGTTCAGATTATCAACTGCAGCTACTCAAACTCCTCCGGTGATACGCAGTATCGGTATACAATGATGACAAAGCTACAGGCGCTTATAGCCGGCGACCAAAACGCGCTCTTGTATATTACCGACAGCGAGTCGTATAAATATTTAGACGGTCTTTCCGAGGATTCAATTTTTGAGGACGAGCCTTATAAGTTCGGAGAGGATTTTTATACCGCCACCGAAAGCGAAAATCTCGGAAAGCTGCCCGAGGGCTTGCAGATTTCCTGCCGCAGGGTGTCCGATACGGTTCTTGAGGACAAAAAAGATGTCGATGCCTCATACAAGGCGGCAAAAGCTGTGCTTGACGGTATACGGAACAATCAGTAAACCGAAAAATAATATGTATTATTAATCCCCGACCTTGCAGATCGGGGATTTTTGCAGTCAATTTTGCATTTTTATCTGTTCGCCGCAAATCAGAGGATATCGGATAAGGTCTTTGCCGTCAAGCTTTTCCTTTCGCATGTCAACAGCCGTAATCTGATGGTTTTCATAGGTCGTGTAATAGTAAATTCCCTTATCGGCGTTACAGCAGGAGGTATAAAGCGTGATTTCATACTCCCCTTGACCTACGTCGCAGCAGCCTCTCTGCTGATCGACTGAGCCTAATATATGGAAAAACTGGCTTACACTTTCATTCTCGCTCCCTCCGGATACGGAATTCATTTTTACAAAAGCAACCCGCACAAAGCGTGACTGGGAGGACAGATCGCCCGGAAGTCCCAGCGCTCCCATGCCGCGGCTGTAGGTTTTAAGCTCGAGCCCGTTCGCAAAAGTGTTTTCAGGGGATTTCGGCGATAAATGCATATAATTGTTAAGCGAAAAAAGCTGTTCGTCAAAGGGCGGGTTGTTTGTCAGAACCCCAACGGGATTTTCGTAAACCCTTATTCCATCTTTGACCGACTCAACTGTAATCGCCCCGTTACTGTCGGCAATCAGCCAATGGAGCTGTGCCACGGGTAAATTTTCATTGAACGGCGTGTCGGTCAGATTGATTTTTTCTATACACTTTTTCGCTTCCTTAACAGTAGCGCAACGGCTTAAAATCCAGGGTATAAACTCAAACTGCGCCACGTTTTCCTTACCCTCAGCAGGTTTTTTGTAAACAGCGTTGCCGACAAAATTAAGCCCTGCCATACCGAGCCCTTTTTCGTTAAC
>JAEDNG010000123.1 GCA_016302625.1 Clostridiaceae bacterium | reverse complement strand
AGAAAAACAGAAATGCGGCTGACCGCCGCCAACTATCTAAATAACAGGTTAATCGACAGGCTAAAGCCCGCCCTATCTTTCGGATTGGGGCGGGCTTTTGTATTTATATTAAATTATCATTTCCGTACTGTTAAAAGCCCAAAAGTTTTGTTCCGTCTTGTTCAAGAGCGGAGAGCTTTTCTCGGGCGGCTTCGGCGGTTTTGTCAACCGAACCGATATAGAGCTTGATTTTCGGCTCGGTTCCGGACGGACGTACAATCAAAGAGCTGCCGTCCTCCATATAATAGCAAAGCACATTTGAAACCGGAAGCGTGATTTTTTTGTTTTCCTTATTGACTAAGTCATGGCTTACAGAAGTCTCATAATCGTCGAATCTTATTACTTTTTCGCCGTTGACGGTTTCGGGCGGATTGTTTCGCAAAGATTCCATAATTCCCTTGATCTGATTCATGCCGCTTTCGCCTTCGCAGGTAAAGCTCTTCTGTGAACACATATAATAACCGTACTTCTTATAAAGTCCGTCAAGAACTTCGACAAGATTTAATCCTTTGGCTTTATAGTAAGCTACCATCTCACAGATAAGCATGGATGCGATAACCGCGTCCTTATCCCGTACATATGTGCCGCCCAAATAGCCGTAGCTTTCCTCAAAACCGAACACAAAGCGGTTTTCCTCGCCTTTTTCTTCAAGCTTTGTTATCTGCTCGCCGATAAATTTAAAGCCGGTAAGCACATCAATAAGCTCACAGTTGTAATTTGCGGCGATTTTGCGGCAAAGCTCGGTTGAAACTATGGTTTTCACCGCTATCGGGTTTTGCGGCAATGTGCCGTTTTCGGTTCTTCTTGCAAGCACAAAATCAAGCAGCAGCGCGCCGACATCGTTGCCTGAAAGCAGCTTGTATTCTCCTGCGTCGAGCACCGCTATGCCTACGCGGTCACAGTCAGGGTCGGTGGCAAGCAGCAAATCGGGTTCTGCTGTGTCGGCAAGCTTTAAAGCGCATTCGAACGCCTGACGGATTTCGGGATTAGGATACGGAGCAGTCGGGAAATTACCGTCGGGCAGCTCCTGCTCGGGCACTACCGTAACATTCTTAACTCCGATTTTCTTTAATATGCTCCTTACGGGTTTGTTTCCGCTGCCGTGTAGCGGTGTGTAAATTACCTTTAACGACTCAACATCAGCATCAGGAGCAACGCGGCAGGCAAGGACGCATTCAAGATATTCTTCAATTATATCGTCGCCGATATATTCTATTTTGCCGTCCGCAACCGCCTTATCAAAATCAACCGTTTTTACATCGTCAAAAATATCGACCTTATTCATTATGGAGAGAACGTAATCCGCAGCTTCAAGACCTAACTGGCAGCCGTCCGGCCCGTATGCCTTGTAGCCGTTGTATTTTGCGGGATTGTGACTTGCCGTCACAACAACACCCGCGTCGCATTCAAGCCGTCTTACCGCGAAGGAAAGCATGGGAGTGGGCATAAGCTCCTTATAAATATAAACCTTAATTCCGTTCGCCGCGAAAATCGAAGCGGCGGTTTTTGCAAAAAGCTCGCTTTTTATACGGCTGTCATAAGCGACGGCAATTTTTCCGTTTTGGGATACGGAATTGACATAAGCCGCCAAACCTTGAGACGCCTTGCCGACCGTATAGACGTTCATACGGTTGGTTCCCGCTCCGATAACTCCGCGCAGTCCCCCGGTACCGAATTCGAGATCTTTGTAAAACGCGTCGGATATAGCTTCTTCATCATCGGAGATTGCTTTAAGCTCTTTTACCAAATCAGGATCTTTAACGGCTTTTTCACACCATAGTTCATATTGTTCTTTAATCATCAGACACACTCCTCTGAATGTATAATTTCATATTACTATTTATTATAGCAAAAAACCGCTCGGATAACAAGCGGTTTTAACTGAATTTATATTTACTGTAAAAAATTACAGTTCCTGAGGCTCTGCAAAGGAACGAAATTCGTTTTTAAAGCTTTTATAATAGGAGCGGCTTATATGCAGTCCGGTTCCGTTATCAAGTCTTATCTCGTCGCTGTTATATTCGGAAATATATTTAAAATTCACTACATATGCCCGATTTATCTTGCAGAAATGATTTTTCGGCAATTCATCGTATACATGCGCCATGGTTTTGCGGCAATGTATTTTTTTGTTTCGCAGTCCGATGATGCAGTGCTTATTATCCGCCTCAAGATAAAAAATATCGTTTGTGTTAAGACAAACCGTATCGTCTCCGTCCTTTATCCAAAGAGGACGGTCGTCGGCGCGTGTTTCAAAAAAATCGTCGAGCAATTTGAAGAGAATCTTTTCGTCAATGGGTTTCACCAAAAAACGGTAAGGATTCACCTTGAAGGATTCAAAGATAAATCCCGTATATGCGCTTAAGAACACAATTTTACAGGAATTATTGCTTTTTCGCAGCAGTGCTGCGGTTTCAAGACCGTTAAGAGTGTTTGTTCGGTATTCTAATATAACAAGCGCATAGCTTCTCCGGCAGGCGAGTAACTCGGTGCCCGAACGGTATTCGTCCACTACAATTTCCATGCGGTGATTATTGGCGTATTTGTAAATCATTTGTTTGTGTTTCCTGATACATTCTATATCACTGTCACATAAAGCTATTCGCATAAATAACACTCCCGTCCCTTATTTTGACAATTTTCGACTTTTTCCTCTATTATTATAATTTATTTTCCTAAAAATGTCAATATATAACTTTTTTTAAGGCGAAAAACTGTTATTTTTGCTTTTTACTCTATAAAAACTACCTTTTACTCCATTAAATGTAAAAAATTACCATTAATAATGTAAAATTTTGCTGTAAAGAAAAAGGCGTTTGCGGCAAAATTTTTATATATGTTTACAAAACTTAACCCTTTTTCTTTCTAAAAGTGAAAGGAAGGGTTATTATGTGTAATAAAGCTTTAATTAAAACCGTCAAAGAAATACAGAATCAGGACATGTCGCATTTTAACGAGTTATACGGAGAGTTTGAAAAGCTTTTGCGGTATTATGAGCGAAAGCTTGGGTATGACGACGCGGGGCAGGAACTGACTTTGTTTTTAATAGAGCTGATTTACGGGCTTGACACCGATAAGTTTAAACCGGACGATACGGAAACTCTTAAAAGATACATAGCGGTCTCTGTTAGGAATCAGTATATTTTACTGTCAAAAAGAAATCAGAGATATATTCTTTCATGTAACGAACTGTATGACAATTTAGGACATTACTGTTTAGAACCGGAGGACGGAATTTCAATCAGCGAGGGCTTAAAGCTTTTGTCCGAGCGGCAGAGATTGGCTGTTGCTTACAGATATATTTACGGATTTTCCGATGCAGAGATTGCGGACATGCTTTCTGTTTCCCGTCAGGCGGTAAACAGATTGGAAACAAGAGGGCTTGCGGTTTTAAGGGAATATTATCTGGGATAGGCAAAGTTACCGATTAGTTATTATTATTTCTGCATTTTTCGCACAGGCCGTAGAGTATGCTCCCGCCGCACTGCAGTTCAAAGCCGTGACTTTCAGACAGGTGTTTTTTTATATCGTGCATAAAGCCGCATTCAAGGTGCATAAGTCTTCCGCACTTTACGCATTTAATGTGTATATGCTCTGCGCAGTTATTTTTCTCACCGATAAGCCTGTAAACCGATTTTTGAGTGTCCTCGTCTGTAAATTTAAGCAGGCGCTTTTCATCGTCCAGCTTATTAAGACAGCGGTAAACAGTCGCCTGATTGACCGTCACTCCCATTTTTTCGAGATATTCCGATATATCAGCGGCGCTTACCGTGTTTTCCTGTTTTAATTCAAGAAACTCAAGAATTAAACGCCTTGCTTTTGTATTATAACTTTGTCTTTTAGTCATATCCTAACACTCCCAAC
>JAEDNG010000122.1 GCA_016302625.1 Clostridiaceae bacterium | reverse complement strand
GCCGCCGATAAATTTAGGTCTGACCCGCGCCGCCAGAACAACAGCCTCGCCTATTCGGTTATTCTTAAGCCTTACCGGCACCGCCACTTTTTTAAGGTGCATACCTATCATGGTAAACCCGATATCAAGTCCGGCATCGGCACGGATTTCTTCGAGGGCGACAGGCTCGCAAAAAGCGGCATACGCCGCAGTTGCAAAGGAGCCGCCGGCTTTAGGCATAGGAACTGCATTTACAATATCCGCGTTCGGCACTGCGGCGCGCTCGGTTATTATCGCACGGTTTAAATGCTCGCAGCACTGACATGCTAAAAATATACCTTTTTCCTGCGCCGCTTTATAAAGTCCGTCAAATACTTCCTTTGCGGTATCGGGCGAGGAATCCGTACCTATTCGCGAACCCAGAATTTCGCTTGTCGAACAGCCGACAACAAGTATCTGCCCCTTTTTAAGTCCCGCAACCTCTATAATTTCACTTGCGGCGCTATACGCCTGCTCTTTTAGATTATTAAGCATAAAAACACTTCCATACATATATTGTTTATATAATACCACTTTTCCATATATAATAAAACATATTTTGCAAAAAAACTTGACTTTTTTTTACTTGGATGATATCATAATTAAAAATGCGCCGATAAAGGAAAGTAGGTTTTGACTTTCTTTCAGAGAGTCTTCATCACGGCTGAAAGTGAAGATATGCAAGGTCTATTCCGAAGTTCCCTTTTGAGCAGCGCCGCTGAACGAATTTTTCCTGTAGGCGGCGACGGTTGGCACCGTTAAAAGCCGAGAGAGTGTTTGCTCTTTGAGCGAAAAAACGGGTGGTACCGCGGAGATTTTAACGCTTCGTCCTGTTATTAGGGACGGAGTTTATTTTTTTACGGAGGGAAATTCAATGAAAGAAACGCTTGAAAAAATTAAAGCTGCTGCCGAAAGCGCCCTTAACGCGGCTGCGGACGAAAGCGAAATTGAAAATTTAAGGGTAAAATATTTAGGTAAAAAGGGCGAGCTTACCGCAGTATTAAAGCAGATGGGTTCGCTTTCTCCCGAAGAGCGTCCGGCGATGGGTCAGCTTGTAAACGAGGCAAAGCAAAAGCTTGAAACTCTTATTGCGGATAAAAAGTCCCGGCTTAAATCAAAAGCTACCGAATTAAAACTGAAAGCCGAGACAATCGATATCACAATGCCGGCAAAAGAAATAAAAACCGGCGGACTTCACCCGTTAAATCATGTTGTAAACGATATGATTGACATTTTCCAGTCGATGGGCTTTGACGTTGTGGACGGCCCGGAGGTTGAAACCGACTACTACAACTTCGAGTGCTTAAACGTTCCCGCCGACCACCCGGCGCGCGATATGCAGGATACCTTTTACCTTGCGGAAAATCTGCTTCTGCGCACACAGACATCTGCCGCGCAGATTAGGACAATGGAAAACCGCAAGCCGCCGATACGCGTTATCTGTCCCGGCAGAGTTTTCAGAGCCGACGAGGTAGACGCCACCCATTCACCTGTTTTCCACCAGCTTGAGGGACTTGTTGTTGACAAGGGGATTACCATGTGCGACCTTAAGGGAGTTCTTGAGCAGTTCGCCCATGAAATTTACGGAAGTGACACAAAGGTGCGTTTCCGTCCGTCATTTTTCCCGTTTACAGAGCCGAGCGTTGAGGTCGACGTTTCGTGCAGCGAGTGCGGCGGTAAGGGCTGCCGCGTCTGCAAGGGAGCGGGCTGGATTGAAATACTGGGCGCGGGAATGGTGCACCCGAACGTGCTTCGCTGTTGCGGCATAGACCCGGACGTTTATTCGGGCTTTGCGTTCGGAATAGGTATCGACCGTATTACCACAACGCGCTATAAGATAAGCGATATACGCCTTTTGTTCGAGAACGACAAGCGTTTTCTTGAGCAGTTTTAAGGAGGGATAAGAGCATGAAAATTTCACTTAATCATTTAAGAAATTACGTTGATATAAACGTTCCCGCAGAGGAGCTTTGCGACCGCATGGTAATGGCGGGCTTCGAGGTTGAGGACATAGAAAAGCAGGGCGAGAACATCAAAAACGTTGTCGCCGCGAAAATTCTTAAAATCACTCCGCACGAAAACTCCGACCATTTACAGATATGCCAAATGGACGTAGGCGCAGACGAGCCCGTTCAGATAGTGACCGGAGCGCAGAATATTCATGAGGGAGATTACGTCCCCGCCGCGCTTAATGACAGCTATCTTCCAAACGGCGCGCATATCGTCGCAGGCAAGCTGCGCGGGGTCGACTCAAACGGCATGCTCTGCTCGGGCGGCGAGCTATGCCTTACCGAGGACGATTACGAGGGCGCGTCGGTTAACGGAATTTTGATTTTAAAGGGCGAGCCTGTGCCCGGCACCGACATGCGCGAGGTTTTGGGGCTTAACGATTATATTATTGACTTTAAAATCACCGCAAACCGCCCCGACTGCAACTGTTTTTTAGGGGTTGCAAAGGAAATTTCGGTGGTATTAGGCACTAAATTTACCGCTCCCAAGCCGGAATATAAAACCGCCGGACAACATATATCTGATTATATAAGCGTTGAAGTCCGCAATTTTGACCTTTGCCCGCGCTATATCGGCAGAGTGGTTAAAAATCTGCGGATAAAGGAGTCTCCCGAATGGATGAAAAAGGCTATAACCGCCTCGGGCATGAGACCGATAAACAACATAGTCGATATTACAAACTATGTCATGCTTGAAACCGGTCAGCCGATGCACGCCTTTAACTACAATGAAATCGCGGATAAAAAAATCATCGTCAGAAACGCCGCGGAAGGTGAAAGTATCACCACCCTTGACGGCACCGAGCATAAGCTTAATACGGATATGCTTGTAATCGCGGACGGCGAGCGTCCCTCCTGCCTTGCGGGAATTATGGGCGGCAAGGAGTCGGAGATTGAGAGCGACACGACCGATTTGTTCCTTGAGTCGGCAAAATTCCGCCGCGACAATATCCGTCACACGGGACGCGCCCTCGGCATGCGAACCGAAGCGAGCGGCCGCTATGAGCGCGGAGTCGACATTATGAACGTTGAATACGCAATGGAGCGCGCTTTACAGCTTATTTACGAGCTTGACGCGGGCGATATTATCGAGGGAGAAATCGACCTTAATAACGGACTGCCCGAGGAGAGGATTATTAACGTTACCACCGACAAAATAATGAGCCTTATCGGCGTTGACGTTCCCGACGAAAAGATTGTATCCATTTTAAACAGCTTGGGTCTTGAAACCGAAATAAACGGAAAAGAGCTAACCGTCAAAGTACCGTCAATCCGTGACGATATTGAGGGCAGAGCCGACCTTGCGGAAGAGGTTATGCGCATTTACGGCTACGACCATATTATCGGCAAGCCCATGCGCGGCGAGGTCGTCAGGGGCAAAAAGCTGCCCGAGCGTATTAAATGCGATAAAATTAAGGCTCTGCTCTGCGGCGCGGGCGCAAGGGAAATCGCGACTTATTCATTTATAAGCTCTTCCGCGCTCGATACCCTCCTGCTCGACAAAGACGATGAAAGAAGAGAGCAGATTAAAATTATTAATCCCTTGGGCGACGAATACTCCACCATGCGCACACAGCTTACGACAAGCATGCTTACCGTCCTTGCGACAAATATCAGCCGCAAAATAACCGACGGCAGATTCTTTGAAATTTCAAAGCGTTTTATTCCGAAAGAGCTGCCGATAACCGAACAGCCGTATGAGCTTTCCACCATGTCGATAGGCATTTACGGCGAAGATGAGGATTTCTTTACCTTAAAGGGTATAATAGAGAGTGTCATGAAGCTTTGCGGTGCGCATACGCAGTATGAAAGAAGCGCAGAGCCGTATCTCCACCCGGGACGTCAGGCGCTTGTTAAAGCCAATAACACCGTTGCCGGAGTTTTCGGCGAGGTTCACCCTGCAGTCGCCGCCGCATACGGAATTGACT
>JAEDNG010000003.1 GCA_016302625.1 Clostridiaceae bacterium | reverse complement strand
AAGCTCCTATATATTAATAAGTATGTATTTTATATTTTCCTTAAATTTTGTAAGAAAATCGGGCTTTGCGCTGTAAGCGGATATATCGACAAGAGCACATAAATCTACCCTGCCGATAATTTCCTCCCCCATTTTGTACTCTACGGTGCCCAAAACATCGCCCTTTGCGACAGGCGCGTAAACAAATTTAGGAAGATTTACCGTACAGCTTAAATTCTCGGTTTCAAGTGTATTTACGGTATACGGCTCAATAAAAACCTCTATTTCCTCGGTGGCAGAGCCGATAACCGGTATCATATAGCTTGCGGTTTTAGGTGAATATTCGGTGGTCTTTATTGTATCAAGACCGTAATCAAGCAGTGCCTTGTGATCCTGCCAGTCGTTTGGGTCATGCAGTGTTACGGCTATTGCAAGCTTTCCGTCCCGCCTTGCCGCTGATACAAGACAGCGCCCTGATTTCTTTGTAAAGCCTGTTTTAACGCCGACCGCTCCGTCATAAAGCTTTAAGAGCTTGTTGTGGTTTGTAAGTGTTCTTCGGTAGGGCGGATTTCCGTAGCAAAGCGTTGCCGATTTACTCGCCGCCGCTTTTGCAAATTCCTCGTTTTTAAGGGCATATGCGGCTAAAAGCGCTAATTCACGTGCGGTAGTATAATGACCGTCCGCGTCAAGGCCGGAGGGAGTTACAAAATGAGTGTTTTTAAGTCCCAATTTTTCAGCTTTCGCGTTCATCATTTCGACAAATTTTTCGACCGTGCCGCCTATGCAAATTGCGGTGACGTTCGCCGCGTCGTTTCCTGAGGCTAACATCATTCCGTAAAGCAGGTCGTGATAGGTCACCCTGTCGCCCGCAAGCAGACCCATAGACGAGCCCTCGACCTTTAGCATATCCGCCGTAACGGTGATTTCCTTTTCAAACTCTCCGTTTTCGCACAAAAGAAGAGCCGTCATAATCTTGGTGGTGCTCGCCATTGGCAAACGCTCATCGGCGTTTTGAGTGAAAATTATCTCGCGGGTGTCACCGTTTATAACCGCGGCAGCCGCCGCAGACGTACTGACGGCGCTGACCTTAAGAGCCGAAAATAAGCAAAAAGACAAAATCAGACAAAAAAATCTCTTCATAATCCGCCACCTCAAATTTATTTTATTAAGGCGGCGGACATTATATTACTGCTGTCCGTCTTTATTCTTGTTCTTTGAGAAAAGCTCCTTTGCTTTTTCAAGCAGATCGGGTGCCATTGATACAGCTTTGTCAATCGAGCTCATCTCATTGTAAACCGGCATCATTTTAACGTTTCCGTCGCATACGGCGATAAAGGCGACAGGCGCGATTGTGACGCCGGCTCCTCCTCCGCCGCCGAAAAGACCCGTCTGAGTCTTGCTCGGAAAATCACTGCCACCGGTCGCAAGTCCGAAAGAAACCTTTGAAACAGGCAGCAGGGTGATATTATCAACAACGATAGGGTCGCCGATAATGGTGTTCGCGTCAACCATGGCGCGGAGCTTGTCCATTGTGGTGTCCATAATGCTTTTAATGTTGTTTTCGCTCATAATTCATTCCTCGTTTTAAATTTATTGTATTCCGAAAAAGCGGTAAACGCCATAGCAATCAAAAAGATTATTTTAACTCGGATTATAACCGAAAAGGAGAAATCCGGCTTATCCGAATTAAAATCGGCGGATACGTTTATTTGCTTAAATTTAACATTGGCGGTACTGTCGATAAGGCTTAATACCGGATAAACCGCGCCGCACACCGCACCGTATTCAATCGCAGTCTGTGCCGCGTCGGGACTTGCGATTTTAACATCAAGACAAAGTCTTCTTACGGCTATATGCCGAAGCTGCTTCTTTAGTCTTGATATAAGTGCTTTAACAAATGCGAATATTTCTTTTACAGCGCCTGAAAAGCCGTATTTCTTTTGAAGTCTTTCAAAAAAATTCTCTTGATGAGCGGATGTTTCATCACGGCTCTCTTTTTCGGACTTTTCTTCGCTGTCCTGCGGCTTTATCTCATAAACCTTAATCCCTGCAATTTTGATTTTTGCAATAAAATCGCCCTCATAACCGATAAAAAGGCTTATAGGTAAAAGCAAAAGAAGAACAAGAAACAGCAATATTGCGGATATAATGATTAAAGCCGTCACGCTGCTCTCCCCTTTTTAATATATTATCCTGCAAAAACAAGTTTTTTATTCCGCTGTTTCACCGTCAAGCGGGATTTGCTCGGCTATGCTTTCGTCGGCATTTTCATTTTTGGGAAGCGGCGGAAGCTCTGTTAAATCGCTTAATCCGAAGCATCTTAAAAAATTCTTTGTCGTGCCGTACAAAAGCGGTTTGCCGGGTAGCTCAAGCCGACCGCGCTCTTCGATAAGCCCCTTTTCGATTAGTGTCGTCACAACTCCTGAGCAGTCAACGCCTCTTACCTGCTCGATAAAGGATTTTGTAACAGACTGATTATATGCCACGACCGCCAATACCTCAAGCGCCGCGGGAGAAAGCGGAGTTCGGCGTTTAATATCAAACATTTTTTTGATATAATCCGCATATTCCGTCTTAGTAGCCAGCTGATAGGTGTTTTCCATTCTGACAAGGGAAATTCCGCGGTCATTTTTAATTAGCTTTTTTTCGAGTGCCTCCATAACCTCGGTTACGGTTTCAGGCGGTATATCAAAAACCTGCGAAAAACGGTCGATGCTTATAGGCTCTCCGCCTGAAAAAAGCACCGCCTCGAAAGCAGGGATAAGCTCCGTTTTAGTCATCTGTGCTTGCGCTCCTTAATAAGTGTTATTTTTGCATCGTCAGAGTCGCCCTCGACTTTTACACGGTTGGCTTTGCAAAGCTCCAGAACCGCCAAAAAGGTTGCGACAAGCTCCGAACGGCTATGCGCCGTTTTGTAAAGTGAATTTAGCTTCCTTGAGCCGCCCGCCCATAAATTTCTGATAACAAAAACGATTTTGGTCGAGACCGCGACGATTTTTTTTGCCACGATCTTAGTAAAGGGCGCGGTTGACGGAGGCAGTTTCCTTTGTCCCCTGCCGACAGCCGATAAATACGAAAGGTACATAACGTCCGGCGAATGGGTAAGCTCATAGGTTTTGTCAAATTCGAGCTCCTCCGGCTTTCGAACAAATTTATCAAAGCCCTCCTGCATGGTAGAAAGCTGACGCGCAATCTGCTGGCAAACCATGTATTCAAGCAGCTCGCCGGTCAGTTCCTCTTTAAGCTGAACAATCTCGTCATGGCGCGGAAGCAGGCTTACGGTTTTTATATACAAAAGCCTTGACGCCATTTCGAGAAATTCGCTTTCAATATCCATTTCCTCGGCTTTGAAAAGCTCAATCTGTTCAAGATACTGGTCGATAAGCACTGTCAGCGGAATATCGTAAATATTAAGCTTATTCCTTGCAATCAACTGCAAAAGCAGGTCGAGCGGACCCTCAAAGCCCTCAATTTTATAGCTTAGCGTGTTTTCCATTTTTTTACCTTAAAAAGCCAAACGGCAGACCGGCGATAAACTCTAAGAATCTCATAACCGCGTTTGAAAGGAAATGAAGCGGAATATCGAGAACACCTATCCATAAAAGCGCTAAAAGTCCCCAGAAAATATAGCGTTCATAGCGCATAAGCGCGTAATACTGCTTATACGGAAGCAGAGCGGACAAAAGACGCGAGCCGTCAAGCGGCGGAATGGGGATAAGATTAAATACCGCGAGAGAAACATTTATAAACGCAATATAATAGAAGAAAAAACCGACATAGTAAAACACAGCTGCGAATGTATTGACTGCGAAAAGATTTAAAATGTTATAAAAAATCAGCGCGATAAGAGCGACGATAATGTTTGAAGCAGGCCCCGCGAGGGCTGTTAAAGCCATATCCCTTTTCGGATTTTTAAAATTGTTTGTGTTAATTTGCACCGGCTTTGCCCAACCGAAGCCGAAAAGCAGTATGCAGGCGGCGCCTATCCAATCTATATGAGCAAAGGGATTCACAGTCATTCTTCCCTGATAGCGCGGCGTGGGGTCGCCGAGCTTTGTCGCCGCTAAGCCGTGGGCAAATTCATGAACCGGCAGGGTAAGAAATATAACCGTCAAAGAGGATAGTATATAGACTATCATACTTGTAAAATCAAGGTTACCCGAAATTAATTCGCTTAACAAGGAATACCACTCCAATCTATTCCTTTATTATATAACAAATCGGCTCGAATTACAAGCAAAAGATATGCATAAACCGGAATGACAGCCGTTAATTACGTGTTGGATTTTCTAATAAACTTCGCCGTATAAAAAACGCCCCGTAATCGAGGCGTTTTTTATGACAAAATACATTGATTTATTAATAGTTCTCCGCGCTGATTTCAAAATAGCTCTTCGGATGGGCGCATACAGGGCAGATGTCGGGAGCCTTTGTGCCAACAAGAATATGACCGCAGTTGCGGCATTCCCACACCTTGACCTCGCTTTTTTCAAATACAGTAGCAGTTTCGACATTTTTAAGAAGTGCGCGGTAACGCTCTTCATGATGCTTTTCGATAGCTGCCACCATACGGAATTTAGCGGCTAACTCATGGAAGCCTTCTTCCTCGGCGGTTTTTGCAAAATTATCGTACATGTCAGTCCACTCATAGTTTTCACCGTCAGCGGCGACTGCAAGATTGGCAGAGGTGTCACCGATGCCGTTTAATTCCTTGAGCCACATTTTAGCATGCTCGCGCTCATTTTCGGCAGTTTTGAGAAACAGCGCCGCAATCTGCTCGTATCCTTCTTTTTTTGCAACAGACGCGAAATAGGTGTATTTGTTTCTGGCGCCCGATTCACCGTCAAAAGCGGCATGAAGATTTTTCTCGGTTTGCGTTCCGGCATATTTATTGCCGGCAGTCTTAGTCATCGGCTCAAGGTTTTCAGCAGTCGCCCCACAGCGCGGACAAACCGGAGCTTCTCCTATCTCAACTTCAAAAACTTCTTTGCATAATTTACATTTGTACTTCATTTAACTTTCCTCCGTTTATTATTATTAGCAGCAATTTTATAAATATCAGCAATGATTAATATAATTTTAACTTTAAAAAGTGATTTTGTCAAGCTAAATATTCGTAAATTATAATACCCCTGTCCAATACGTGATTGAACAAGGGGTAGTAAATAATTGTATAAATCAAATTACACGAACGCGTATAACACCGCTTATAGCGCTGATTTTCTCTGCAACTGCCGAAACGTCGGCTTTGTCGATATCAAGCATTGTATAAGCGTAATCTCCGCGAGATTTATTAAGCAAGTTTTCAATATTAACATTATCCTCCGCGAAAATACCGGTAATCGCAGTGAGCATGTTCGGAATATTTTTATGGATAACGCAAACTCTGTTTTCGCCGCTTCTCGGCATAGTGATTTCGGGGAGATTGACGGAATTTACAATATTTCCGTTCTCGATATAATCGATAAGCTCCTTTGCCGCCATTCCCGCGCAGTTATCCTCCGATTCGGGAGTTGACGCGCCTAAGTGCGGAATAGCGATAACACCGTCAACATCTAAAATATCGTCGGACGGGAAATCGGTCACATAAGCCGCAACCTTGCCCGATTCAAGCGCCGCTTTAAGCGCCTCGTTATCAACAAGACCGCCGCGCGCAAAGTTGAGAATACGCACGCCGTTCTTCATCTTGGCAATAGAATCGGCGTTGACAAGGTTCTTTGTACCGTCGGTAAGCGGAACATGAACGGTTATATAATCGCACTTTTCAAAAATCTCGTTGATATCGAAAATATGAATTGCATTATGAGTAAGATTCCATGCAGATTTAACCGAAAGATACGGGTCATATCCGTAAACCTTCATACCGAGAGCGTTTGCGGCGTTCGCAACCATAACTCCGATTGCTCCGAGTCCGATAACGCCGATTGCTTTTCCTTTAATTTCCGGTCCTGCGAAAGCGCTTTTGCCCTTTTCAACCATCTTTCCGACCTCTGCGCCGTTGCCCTTTAAGGTTTTGGTCCACTCAATACCGGAAATCACACGGCGAGAGCTTATGAGCATACCCGCGATAACCAATTCCTTAACCGCGTTGGCGTTAGCGCCGGGAGTGTTAAACACAACTATACCCTGCTCGGAACAACGGTCAATCGGAATATTATTAGTGCCTGCTCCAGCACGGGCTATTGCCTTTAAGCTTTCGGGGAACTCGGTCTCATGCAGAGAAGCAGAGCGAACAATAGCGCCGTCCGCGTTTTCCACCTCGTCGCCAACGGTATATTTATCGTCAAAAACCTCTAAGCCAGTTTTGGAGATTTTATTGTAGGTCTTGATTTTATACATTACGCGTTCTCCTCTTCAAATTTCTTCATAAACTCAACGAGCTTCTCAACGCCCTCTGTCGGCATAGCGTTATAAATAGAAGCTCTCATTCCGCCGACCGAACGGTGACCCTTGATGTTTACAAAGCCCGCCTTTTTAGCCTCGGCTACGAATTTAGCGTCAAGCTCGTCATTGCCCGTAACAAACGGAACGTTCATTATTGAGCGGTCTTCGGGAACTACTGTACCCTTAAACAGCTTGCTCGAATCAAGGAAATCATAAAGGATTTTAGCCTTATCTTCATTGATTTTCTTCATTTCAGCCAGTCCGCCCATTTTCTTTATCCACTTAAAGGTAAGACCCGCAATGTAAATCGCATAGCACGGAGGAGTGTTGAACATAGAGCCGTTGTCAGCGTGAGTCGCATAGTTAAGCATGGTAGGAGTAATATCCATTGCGTTCCCGATTAAATCCTTGCGGATTATTACTATTGTAACTCCTGCCGGAGCGACATTCTTCTGCGCGCCGGCATAAAGAACGCCAAATTTTGTAACGTCGATAGGCTCTGACAGAATACAGCTTGAAATATCTGCCACAAGCGGAACATCACCTGTGTCAGGCAGCTCATGATACTTAGTACCGTAAATTGTATTATTCATGCAGATATGAACATAATCAGCTTCCGGGTCAAAATCCTCGCGCGTAGTCTTAGGAATATAAGAATAGGTCTTATCAGCCGAGGACGCTACAGCTCTCGCCTTGCCGTAACGCGCCGCTTCCTTGTATGCCTTATTTGCCCACTGACCTGTGATGATATAATCCGCCTTGCCGTTTTTAGTCATAAGGTTGAGCGGTACCATTGCAAACTGTGTGGACGCTCCGCCCTGTAAGAAAAGAACTTCATAATTATCCGGAATATTCATTATTTCGCGCAAGTCCGCCACGGTTTGGTCGAAAATTGCCTGATATTCCTTTGAACGGTGGGACATTTCCATTACCGACTGTCCGGTTTCACCGTATTCAAGCATCTCTGCCGCGGCTGTCTTTAAAACTTCCTCGGGAAGCATCGACGGGCCGGCACTGAAATTGTAAACTCTTGCCATTATTTTTACCCCCAAATTTCGGTCAGCCTGTTACTGCTCATCTGACCTTATTAACATGATGTAGTATATTATATTACTAACTTTTTCATTTGTCAATAGGTTTGTTAAAAATATATCAATATTTTTTTGTTTTCGGAATTTTTGAAAAAATGATTGTTAATAATTTAACATTATTGCTTGATAATAATTATTTTCCGTCATCGCGCAAATAGATAGTTCGCGAATTTCGGTGCATATATACGTTAAGAACCAAGCCTATGCCTAAATACAGACACAAAAGCGAGGTTCCGCCCGCGCTGAAAAACGGCAGAGTAATTCCGATAACCGGCAAAATCGAAACGCACATGCCGATATTAATAACCATCTGAGCGAAAAGTATTGAAAACATTCCGACGCATATAAGCTTTCCGCTGTCCTTTGAGCAAAGCTTCGCTATTCTGATACAGCGAAAACAGATAGCAGACAGCAGCAAAACCACCGCTAAGCATCCTAAAAAGCCGAATTCCTCGCCAATGCTTACAAATATAAAATCGTTATATCCGTAAGGCACTATTCCGTTCTGCGTAAGGTCGCCCTTTAAAAAGCCTTGACCTAAAAATCCGCCGTTTGCAAGTGCGGTCATACCGCGCCACTGCTGATAAAGCACACCGCTTGTATCGGGATTTGCATCAAACAGGCTGGTTATGCGCGCCCGCTGGTCTTCGTTCATAACAAAGAAATAGATTATCGGTGACGCCGCAAGTATAGCACCGAATGCCGCTAAAAAGTATTTCCAAGAAAGCCCTGCCGCCCAAAGCATAAACACAACCATTACAGCAAAAACAAGCGCCGTTCCGTCATCGCCCTGAAAGTGAATCAGAAGCACAGGAAACGCGCCGTGCAGACAGACGGGGATCAAATTCTTAAGCTTATTAATATTCGGCTTTATCCGGCTTAAATGAGCGCTGAAGGTGACTATAAAGCAGATTTTCAAAAGCTCCGACGGCTGAAATGTCGTAATACCGAGGTCAAGCCAAGCCTTGTCGTCGGTGCCCTCAGGCGCAAAGCCTATGAAAAATGTCAGAATAACAGGTATAAGACCCAAAGCCGCGGCTATGTACCAATGCTTAATTATTTTAGCATAGTCAAAAGCCGAAATCATAAGAGCGGCGACTATACCCATAACCGCACACATAAGCTGAACTATAACAGGACGGTAATTTTCCATATAATGAGTGGCTGAAAAAACCGCAGTACAGCCGTAAAAACTTGTAAAGATACAAAGAAACAGCAGGATTTTATCCGATTCTCGGATAAAGTCAGCTATTCTTGCCATAAAGTGTCGCAAATAACGCACTCCTTTCACATTTCTAAGAACATTATATTTTATTTTAAGCGATTATGCAAGTAAGTCTTTAAAATGATAGATAAATATGTTATAATAAATGCTCGGAAAGCATTAAACTCGGAGGCTTTAAATGGAAAAATATTATTCTGATTCGCCCGAAAAAACCGAATATTTGGGCGAGGTGCTCGGAAAAAAGCTTAAAGGCGGCGAAGTAATAGCCTTTCGCGGCGGGCTCGGAATGGGCAAAACCTGCTTTACAAGAGGGCTTGCAAGGGGTTTAGGGTTTATGGGTGAGGTCACCTCCCCTACCTTTGCGCTTATAAACGAGTATATCGGCGGCAGACTTCCGCTTTATCATTTTGATATGTACAGGATTTCAGGCTGGGAGGATTTATATTCGACCGGATTTTTCGAATATTTGGACGAAGGCGGCGTTATTGCAGCTGAATGGAGCGAGAATATCGAAAACGCCCTGCCCGAAAACACTGTTACCGTAACCTTTCGCCTTCTTTGCGACAACGAGCGTGAAATCACGGTGGACGGTATTGACGAAAGCCTTTTTTAAGAAGGAGTGAAACAAATGAAAATTTTAAGCTTAGAATGTTCCGCGGGACCTGTTTCCGCCGCCGTTTGCGAGGACGGGAAAATACTCGCTTCCTCCTTTGCAAACGTTAAGCTTACCCATTCTCAAACCCTTATGCCTATGGTCGAAAACACCCTTGCCGCTGCACTTTGCAGGATTGATGATATAAACGGCATAGCTATAAGCTCAGGACCCGGCTCATTTACCGGAATAAGAATAGGAATTAGTGCCGCAAAGGGGCTTGCCGCGCCGAAAAGTCTCCCCTGCGCCGGTGTTTCGACCCTGCTTTCAATGGCTTATAATTACCGCGATACCGATTGCACCGTTTGTGGTGTAATGGACGCTCGGTGCAATCAGGTTTATAATGCTGTTTTTGATATTTCCGGCGGGAAAATCACCCGGCTTTGCGAGGACAGAGCCGTTTTGTGCGAAGAATTAGCGGAGAATTTAAAAAAACTCTCGCAAACTTCAAAGAAACGTGTTATAATAGTCGGTGACGGTACAGAGGTTTTCTATCCGTTTGTAAAGGATATAGACGGAATTTACAAATCAGACGAAAAAAACAGATATCAGAACGCGTCGTCGGTCGCTTTGGCGGCGGAGTGCTTGTTTAAAGACGGACATGCCGTTTCTCCGGACAAGCTTCTGCCGATTTATTTGCGTCTGCCCCAAGCGGAGAGAGAACTAAAAAAGAAAAAAGAGGGAATTTTATGAAAATAGCGATAGGCTGTGACCACGGCGGTTTTGAACACAAAAACGCGATTGCCGAGCATTTAAAAGAACGCGGATTTGAGGTTGCCGATTTCGGAATTTACGAAAACAAACCGATTGACTACCCCGAAATTGCCGGGAAGGTAGCGAACAGCGTAAAATCGGGCGAAAACGATTTAGGCATACTTGTCTGCGGCACGGGAATCGGAATGTCGATTGCCGCCAACAAGGTAAACGGCATACGCGCCGCCGCCTGCAGCGACCATTTTTCCGCAAAATACACGAGACTTCACAACAATGCGAACATTTTGTGTCTGGGCGGTCGCGTTATCGGCGTCGGCACGGCTTTAGAGTTAGCAGACCTTTTTGTAGATACCGAATATGAGGGCGGACGTCATCAAAAACGCCTTGATATGATAACGGAGATAGAAAAATCACAGAAAAATACATCTAAAGGGGAATTTTAAATGAAAGAAAACGTATTTGTAATGGACCATCCGCTGATTCAGCACAAGCTATCAATTCTGCGCGACGAAAAGACCGGCTCAAAGCAGTTCAGAGAGCTTATAAGCGAAATCGCCATGCTTATGTGCTATGAATCGACAAGAGACCTGCCGCTAAAAGAGGTTGAAACCAAAACACCCATCACGACTGCTAAAACAAAGGTTTTAGCGGGCAGAAAGATGGCGTTTGTTCCGATTCTCCGCGCGGGACTCGGTATGGTGGACGGCGTTTTAAGCCTTATTCCGGCGGCGCGCGTGGGTCATATCGGAATGTACCGCGACCCCGAAACCCACAAGCCGGTTGATTATTACTGCAAGCTCCCCTCCGATTTAAATGAGCGCGACGTTTTCGTGCTCGACCCGATGCTCGCTACAGGCGGCAGTGCAATTGACGCAGTTTCAAGAATCAAGGAATTTAATCCAAAGCGCATCAAATTTATGTGCATTATTGCAGCTCCCGAGGGTCTTGAGGCTTTCTCGGCGGCACACCCCGATGTTCCTGTTTACTGCGCGGGGCTTGACGATCACCTCAATGAGCACTGCTACATCGTTCCGGGACTCGGCGACGCAGGCGACCGTATCTTCGGCACAAAATAATCTTTCCTATATTTTTTTACTATAAATCAAAACCACCGGTTCAACCGGTGGTTTTGATTTATCAACAGTTTTCTTTGAAAAACAGAGCTTCCTTATTAAATTAATATTATCTTTTTTCTCCCATAAAGAATACAGCGAGAGTACCGGGACCCGAATGTGAGCCTATTACCGGGTCAATACAGTTTATAACTGTATTTTTGACATTATAGCGTTTTTTAATCTCGCTCTCGATGAATTTAGCTTCATCCTCGCAGTCGCCGTGAACTATGAAAATATCTTGATTGGCGACATCAACAGCTCTTTCGCCGACTGAATTAATAAGATGCTCAATCGCCGCCTTACGTCCTCTGACCTTGCCGGTAACATAAAGCTTTCCGTCATCAGCAGTATGAAGCAACGGCTTTATACCAAGCAAAGTGCCGACTACCGCACTGCCGCCCGAAAGCCGTCCGCCGCGCTTTAAGAAAAACAGATCGTCAATCGTAAATATGTGGCAGATATTTAGCTTGTGCTTTTCGACCCAATCGGCGACCTCTTCTATTGATTTGCCCTCATTTTTAAGCTTAACCGCGTAATGCACCGCCATACCCTCGCCGAGAGACGCGCAAAGTGTATCGACAACAATAATCTTTCTGTCGGGATATTCTTCCCTGTAATCCGCAGCTGCTGCCATAATATTCTGACAGGTGCCCGAAAGTCCTGACGAAAAAGCCAGAATCAAGGCATCATCACCGGCTTCAAGCACAGGCTTTATAACCTTGTCACATGCTTCGCGTGAAGCAAGCGTAGTAGTAATATGCGCCTTTTCACGCAAAAGCGTATAGGCTTCCTTTAAATCTGTCGGAACACCCTTAATATAGCTGTCGTAATCCGTTCCGTTAATGTTGTATTTGAGCGAAATGATTTCGACTCCGTAATCGGTGATTTGCTTATCGGTTAAATTTGCGCATGAATCGGTAATTATTCTGTAGCCCATTATAAACTCTCCTGCAGTTCTTTTTTAATATTATTGTAATACAAAAATATGAATAATTCACCCTAATGTTACTATTTTGAATTTCTACTGTGAATTTCCATGCAGTAGAATATTTTTTTCAATTCTACTTATAAGAGAATTTCTTTTAATCAAGCGGTTTTTCGGTACTTTTTATATGATTTTTTAAAGAAAGAGAATTTTTTTCTCGTTTTGCGGAAAAGTATTAAAAGAAATCTTTAGGAGGTAAAATATGAAAAAACCGATTTCTTTATTATTATCATTTATTTGCCTGCTGTCCTGCTGTACCCTTGCGGGCTGCGGCAAAAAGAAGACCTCGGAGGTCTATTTCCTTAATTTCAAGCCGGAATCCGCATCCGTATATGAAGAACTGGCAAAGAAATACGAGGAAGAAAAGGGAATCAAGGTAAAGGTCGTTACGGCGGCGGCAAACACCTATGAGCAAACCCTTAAATCCGAAATAGCAAAATCAAGCGCGCCGACTATTTTCCAGATTAACGGACCCATCGGCTACAACTCGTGGAAAAACTACTGTCTTGATTTAAAGGACAGCAAGCTTTACGACATGTTGGCAGACAAAACGCTCGCTATAAAAGAGGGTGACGGAGTATACGGTATCCCTTACGTTGTCGAGGGCTACGGAATCATTTACAACAACGCGATAATGAAAAAATATTTCGCACTGCAAGACAAAAAGACCGAACTCAAATCAGCGGATGAAATTGACAGCTTCGATAAGCTTAAAGCAGTCGTTGAGGATATGACCGCAAACCTTTCAAAGCTCGGAATTGAGGGCGTTTTCGCCTCTACTTCACTTGCAACCGGCGAAGACTGGCGGTGGCAAACTCATTTGCTTAATGTTCCGCTGTATTATGAGTTCTTGGAAACCGGAGACGCCGATATTGACCCGACTCTTACCGGCCTTGACGCTAAGGAATTAAAATATAAGTATTACGAAAATTTTGAAAAGCTTTTTGACCTTTATATCAACAATTCAATTACAAAACCCACACTTTTAGGCTCTAAATCCGTGGCCGATTCAATGGCGGAATTTGCACTCGGCAAGGTAGCAATGGTTCAGAACGGCAACTGGAGCTGGTCGCAGATTTCGGGTGTTTCGGGCAACACCGTTAAAGCCGACGATATTAAAATGCTCCCGATATACACCGGGATTGAAGGCGAAAAAGGTCAGGGAATTTGCATAGGCACCGAAAACTATTTGGCAATCAACAAAAACGCAAGCGACGAACAGCAAAAAAATTCACTTGCTTTCCTTGAGTGGCTCTTTTCAAGCGATACGGGCAAGGACTACGTTACAAAGAAGCTCGATTTTATAACTCCCTTTAACACTTTTTCCGAAGACGAGCTTCCCAACGACCCGCTTGCAAAGGAAATTTCTCGCTATATGAAGGATGACTCCTATAAAAATATCCCTTGGGTATTCACTTCTTTCCCGAGCGAAGCCTTTAAAAAGGAGGTCGGCAGTTCGCTGCTCGATTACGTTCAGGGCAACAAAAAGTGGGAAGATGTAAGAAAATCGATAACAGACAAATGGAAGAGTGAACGCATGTAAATGAACAGGACGGTTAGACGCTATTTCCCGATATTCGTAATGCCGACTTTAATAGCCTTTCTTATAGCTTTTGCAGTACCGTTCGTGTTGGGTGTGCTGCTGTCCTTTACCGAGTTCAGAACGGTAAGCGACGCGACCTTTGTAGGCTTTTCCAATTATATAAGAGCATTTAAAGACGACCGTCTTTTCCTTGACGCCTTATGGTTTACGGTTAAATTTTCCGTAATATCGGTAATCGGAATAAACGTTATCGCTTTTATATTGGCAATGCTTTTCACAAGGGATATACCCGGCACAAACTTTTTCCGCACGGTTTTCTTCATGCCGAATTTAATCGGCGGAATAGTGCTCGGATATATCTGGCAGGTAATTATTAACGGAGTGCTTTATAAGTTCGGCTATTCGATAACCTCCAACCCGACCTACGGCTTTTGGGGGCTGGTTATCCTTATGCATTGGCAGATGATAGGTTATATGATGATTATATATATCGCCGGCATACAGAATATCCCGACAGATATTTTAGAGGCGGCAAGGGTCGACGGGGCGAACGCGTTTACCACACTCTTTAGGATAACGATCCCGTCGGTCATGCCGTCGATAACAATTTGCTTATTTTTAACAATCACAAATTCCTTTAAGCTTTTCGACCAGAACTTAGCGCTGACCGCCGGCGCTCCCGCAAACCGCACGCAGATGCTGGCGCTCGATATTTATAACACATTTTATTCAAGAACGGGCTATGAGGGCGTCGGACAGGCAAAGGCGGTAATATTCTTTATAATAGTTGCGGTCATCGCGCTTTTACAGCTTAACTTAACCCGCAGAAAAGAGGTTGAAAGCTGATGGGAAGAAAGATATTAAACTCTATATTCTTTGTTTTGCTTTTAGCTTTTGCCGCCGCCTTTATTTTTCCGGTGGCGGTAGTGCTGATAAATTCTTTCAAAACAAAGTTTTCGATTACCGAGTCTCCCTTTACTCTGCCGCTTGGCAGTTATTTCGTCGGACTCGCAAATTATACCGAGGGAATCCGAAGCACAGGCTTTCCCTCGGCTTTCGGCTGGTCGCTTTTTATCACCGTTTTCTCAATAGCCGCGATAACCGTTTTCACCTCAATGACAGCATGGTATATCGTGCGTGTCAAAACAAAATTCACATCTGTTCTTTACTATTCGTTAGTATTCTCCATGATAGTACCCTTTCAGATGGTTATGTTTACAATGTCGAAAATAGCGAATGTGATGCATCTTGACAATCCGCTCGGAATAATATTAATATATCTTGGCTTCGGCGCGGGGCTTTCGGTATTTATGTATTCGGGCTTTATAAAAACCGTTCCTCTCGGTATAGAGGAGGCTGCGACGATAGACGGTTGCACGCCGCTTCAGACCTACTGGCAGGTGGTTTTTCCGATTTTAAAGCCGACTGCTATAACCGTGGCGATTTTAAACACCATGTGGATATGGAACGACTATCTTCTTCCCTATCTTGTTATAGGAAGCGATTATAAAACAATTCCGATTGCCGTACAGTATCTTAAGGGCGGTTACGGCTCGGTGGATATGGGTGCAATGATGGCAATGCTTGTCCTTTCCATTATTCCGGTGGTCGTTTTCTATTTGTCATCACAGAAATATATCATCAAAGGGGTTGCGGCAGGTGCTGTTAAGGGGTAACGAGGTAAAATATGCGAGGGAAAGCGGGATTCTTTTACACATATCCTCCTTACCCTCGCCCTATGGAATAGGCTCCCTTGGCAGAGAAGCCTACCGATTTGTAGACTTTCTTAAAAAAAGCCGACAGACCTACTGGCAGATACTGCCCCTTTGCCCTGTCGGAAAAGGAAACTCACCTTACAGCTCGGTAAGCTCCTTTGCAGGCGAAATGCTCTTTATCGACCTTGATATGCTTATTGACGACGGGCTTTTAAATCCGGCTGATATACCGGAAACATTGTTTCCGAAAAATGTCGATTACAGGCTGGTTCGCGAGTTCAAGATACCATTAATTAAAAAAGCTGCCGAGAATTTTGATACCAAAAGCCGTGATTTTAAGGCTTTTCAGCGTGAAAACTCTTACTGGCTCGACGATTACGCAGTATTTATGGCTTTAAAAGAGGTATACCGCAAAAAAAGCTTTGCGGAGCTTGCCGACGGTCTTAAATACCGACTGCCGAGCGACTTAAACCATTTTAGAAAAAACCACGCGGAGCAGATTTTATTCTATGAAATCACGCAGTATTTTTTCTTTTCGCAGTATTTTAAGCTTAAATCCTATGCCGCGGAGAACGGAATAAAAATAATAGGCGACATTCCCTTTTATGTTCAGTACGACAGCGCCGATGTATGGAGCAGACCCGATAATTTTCGTTTAGGGCGCGACATGACCCCCGTGCTTGTAGCCGGAGTACCGCCCGACGTTTTTTCGGCGGACGGTCAGCTTTGGGGCAACCCCATATACGACTGGGATTTTCAGAAAACAACCGGCTATGAGTGGTGGAAAGAGCGTCTTGCACATAACGCAAAGCTTTACGACGTGATAAGAATTGACCATTTCCGTGCCTTTGCGGATTATTACACCATTCCCTACGGAGCTCAAAACGCCAAAAGCGGAAAATGGGAAAAGGGCGTCGGACTTCCCTTTTGGAATATCATGAAAGAAAATATCGACGCCGAAATAATCGCAGAGGATTTAGGCGGCGAAACTCCCGAGGTTGAAAAGCTGATACTTGATACAGGCTTTCCGAACATGAAAGTACTTCAGTTTGCCTTTAATACCGACCTCGAAAATCCCTTTTTGCCGAAAAATTATCAGAAAAACTGCGTCTGCTACACAGGAACGCACGACAACGACACCACGCGAGGGTGGTTTGAAAAAGCGTCGGAGCGCGAAAGGCTCATGTTTTCAAAACTTGTGCCGGCGGACAAAAGCAACTCTGCGGTTTTAAGCCTTATAGCTTTCGGCATGAAATCAAAGGCAAGAATTGTAATTGTTCCGATGCAGGATTATTTGCAGCTTGATTCTTCCGACAGGCTTAACACTCCCGGTATTCCGTCCGGAAACTGGGAATGGAGACTAAGCACCGACGATATCTGCGACAGCTTAACCGAAACCGTAAAACGGCTGTCTGACGGAAGAAATAAATACTAAAAAATCACAAAAGGGCGGCTTCCGTGTTGAGAAGCCGCCCTTAGGAGTTATGATTGTTTTTATCAGCTTGCCGAAGGCTCTTTAATCTTTTTAACCTTAAACTGTTTGACCGCGTAATTGTTTACATCACACTTCATCTTACCTGCATAAGTTTCGATATCCTTTTCAAATTCGTCATCTGCGATAAGATGGCGGGTTGCCAAATCAAGGTTATCAATATAGTACGAATCGGCAGTAATATCCTGCTTGACCGCGATAATAAGTCCCGCATTGTCGTCAAGCTCAATAAGCTTGACCTCGCCTACCGCCATAGCCTTTACGGTTTCATACTGATCGGATTCGTATGCGGAGTCCTCCGGTCCTAAAACTGAGGCGTATTTATCCTTAGGCTTAGGCTCTTCGGATTCGGTTTCTTCGTTTTCCTCCGAAGGACCGTTATAATCTACGTAAACCTCCTCAAAGGTCTTTTTGCCGTCCTTAAGCTCGGTTACATAGTTATTAAACTTATCCTTAATTTCGGTAATTTCGTCCTCACTCTTCTCCGAAAAGCTTGCCTGAAGCATATCTGCGATAACAAAGGTCTCGTACATTTTGCTCTTAACGGTATCGGCGGCAATCTCCTTTGTGCCGTCCTTGCAGTAAAGGTGTTCAAAATAAACACTTGAATAATAGGAATCCTTCATATACTGCTTATAGGTGTTCTCACCTACTCCGTTCGGCTCAAAATAAGCTGAATAGCCGTAGTTTGACCAATAATAAGAGGCATACGTTTCCGCGTTGGAGGCGTCCTCCTCGGAAATTTCAAGATCGTTTTCCTTGCAGAGGGTTTTGTAGGCGGCGATCTTCTTTAAGCTGTCCATAGCGGTGTCTTCCACCCATGTTACAAAATCCTTGCCGTCGACCTTTTTGGAATAATAATCAATGTCAGTCGATGATTCGTCGTCGGACAGTTCCTCCTGCACCTTAGACTTAGCCTCGGAATCGGCGTTTATAAGCGCGCACATATAATATGCCGAGGTAAATTCAATGTCGCCGACGGTAACTGCAATCTCGTTCTTCGGGTGGCAGGCGGCAACCGTAAGCGCCATAACAAGAACCAGCGCCGAGGCGAAAATTCTTTTAAAATTCTTCATTAATATTCCTCCATAAGAGCTATAATGTATTAATTATATACCAAAGCCGAATAAATGTCTACTAAAAAATTTAAATTTAAAGGATAATTATAATTTGCCGTATAATTAAAGAGCTTCAGCGAGTTGAGCCGCAAGGTCTGACATTTTCTGTCCTTTAGCAAGCCTTACTGTATAGACCGGTTTCGCGGTTGCGTTAAGTGAAAAGCGGTTTCCGAAATGCTCGGACAGTTTTGCCATAATCTCTGGCTGAATTGAATTTATATGCAGTATCGCGGTGTTTGAGGTACCAGTTATCTCTGCAATTTTAGCCGCAGCCGCTTTATTCCTTAAAATCGCAATATCAATAAGTCCCATAACCGCGGCGGGAGGCTCTCCGAAACGGTCGCACAGCTCATCGATAACGTCGCTTGCATCATCGTCGTTTTTAATGGCGGCTATCCGCTTGTAAATTCCGAGCCTTGCCGACAGGGATTCAATATAGCTTTCGGGTATATGCGCCGAAACATTAAGATCAACCGTGCAGGGAATGTCGTCCTCCTCGGGAGCGCCGTTTTCTTCGTTGACCGCTTGTGACAGCAGCTTTAAATACATATCGTAGCCGACAGACTCCATGTTTCCGTGCTGTTCGCCGCCTAAAATACTGCCCGCTCCCCTTATTTCAAGGTCGCGCATCGCTATTTTATAGCCTGAACCGAACTCGGTAAATTCGCGTATTGCCTCAAGCCGCTTTGAAGCGACGTCGGATAGCTGTCTGCCCTGCTTAAAGCAGAAATAAGCGTATGCGCGTCTCGGAGACCTGCCCACCCTGCCTCTTAGCTGATGAAGCTGGGAAAGTCCCATTTTGTCCGCTTCCTCGATAATCAGGGTGTTGGCGTTAGGCACATCAACTCCGGTTTCAATTATGGTGGTGCATACAAGCAAATCTATTTCATGCTCTACAAGCTTTCGCCATACGTCGGTAAGCTCGTCCTCGCTCATCTGACCGTGGGCGATTCCTATATTTATATCGGGCAGTTTAGCCTTAAGAGAAGCCGCACAGCGTTCAATACTTTCAACGCGGTTGTGGAGATAATAAACCTGTCCCCCTCGGCGGATTTCTTTATTTATCGCATCGGTAATTACGCCGATGTTGTATTCAAGCACATAGGTTTGAACCGGGTGGCGGTCGCCGGGAGCTTCGTCTATTGAGGACATATCTCTTAATCCCGACAAAGCCATGTTAAGTGTTCTGGGAATTGGCGTCGCACTTAATGTCAGTATATCCACAAACGGATAAAGCTCTTTAAGCCTTTCCTTTTGCGCCACGCCGAAACGCTGTTCCTCGTCGATTATCACAAGCCCGATATTCTTAAAGGAAATGTCCTTAGAAATCAGCCTGTGCGTGCCTACTACCATATCGAGCCTGCCGCATTTAAGGTCAGCAATTATTCTCGACTGCTCTTTCTGCGAAACAAAACGGTTAAGCAAGGCTACGGTTACGGGCATATCGCCGAAGCGGCGGGTAATCGTATTGTAATGCTGCATTGCAAGAATTGTGGTGGGCACCAGCATGGCGCACTGCTTGCCCTCGCTTATGCACTTAAACGCGGCTCTCAGCGCCACCTCGGTTTTGCCGAAGCCCACGTCGCCGCAAAGCAGTCTGTCCATCGGCACCGAACGCTCCATATCGCTCTTTATTTCATTTATACAGCGAAGCTGGTCGTCGGTCTCGTCATATTCAAAACGGCGTTCAAAATCGTTCTGTAAATCGGTGTCAGGTCCGAAAGCGTAGCCCTTTACCGACATACGCTTTGCGTAAAGCGCGGTTAACTGTTTAGCCATATCACGCACCGCGGCTTTAACGCGTTTTCTCGTTTTCTGCCACTCGGCGCCGCCCAAGCGGTTAAGCTTAATTCCGCCGTCCTCCGCCGCGCCGATATATTTTGAAACCAAATCAAGCTGTGTCACCGGCACATAAAGCACGTCGCTTTTCGCGTATTTAATTTTGATATAATCCTTTGTGACCCCGTCGTTTGTTATGCGGTTTATTCCATCGAAAATTCCTATTCCGTGCGACTCGTGAACGACGTAATCTCCGCGCCGAAGCTCATCGAGAGAGCCTATTTCCTTTGCGTTTTTTGGTCTTGATTTATGCTTTTTGCCCTCCGACGCGATATGGCGGTGGGTTATAAGCATAAACCTTTCAGACGGTATTTCAAAGCCGCCAGACAGTCC
>JAEDNG010000121.1 GCA_016302625.1 Clostridiaceae bacterium | reverse complement strand
GGATATTCGGGGTGCGACGGTTATGCCGCCGCCGTTGCCTCAGGTGAGGCGGCGCCCGACAAGTGCGCTCCCGGTGGAGCGACAGCCGCTGCGGCTTTGGCTGAAATACTCGGCGTCGAAGTGGTAAACGAGCCGAAAATCGCCTTTATCGCCTGCAAAGGCAACCGCGAGGTTACGAAAACTAAATACAGCTATGACGGAATGTTAAGCTGTACCGCCGCGAATTTAATGCACAGCGGTCCGCTTGAATGTGAATACGGCTGTATAGGCTTCGGTGACTGTGCTAAAGCCTGCCCGTTCGGCGCGATTACACTTGAAAACGGCAGACCCGTCGTTTGCGGCGACGTATGCGTCGGGTGCGGAAAATGCACCGCCGTCTGCCCGAAATCGCTTATTTCCCTTATTCCGAAAGATGCGAAAGTCAAGGTTGCCTGCTCTAATAAATCAAAGGGCGCGCCTGTCGTAAAGGCGTGCGGAGTGTCCTGTATCGCCTGTAAAATGTGCGAAAAGGCTTGTGAAAACGGCGCTATTAAGGTTACTGACAATGTCGCCGTTATAGACAGAGCGCTTTGCACCGAATGCGGCAAATGCAAGACCGTCTGCAAGCGCGGCGTAATAATCTGATGGAAATTCTGTTTGAGGATAGTAATATAATCGTCTGCGTAAAGCCCGTCGGGATAATTTCACAGTCGGACAGCGGCGGGGGAGAAAGCATGATTTCTCTGTTGCAAGCTCAAACCGGCGCTGAAATTTTCCCGCTTCACCGTCTTGACCGTGAGACCGGCGGCATTATGGTATACGCTAAAACCAAAGCCGCCGCGGCAAAGCTTTCACGCGATATAGCGGAGCGCCGATTTTGTAAGGAATACCTTGCAATGATACACGGCGTTCCCGAAAAGACCGAGGACACGCTTTGCGATTTGCTTTTTAAGGACAGCCGAAAAAATAAAAGCTATGTCGTTTCACGCGAGCGAAAGGGCGTGAAACAGGCAAAGCTTTTATATTATTTAAAGGATAAAAAACAAATAGACGGCGAGTGGTATTCGCTGGTAGAAATAAAGCTTTTTACCGGTAGAACCCACCAGATAAGGGTGCAGTTTTCTCACCGTAAAATGCCGCTTGCAGGAGACAAAAAATACGGAGCGAGGGATAACTTTAGTGAGCTCGGTCTGTGGTCGTACAAATTGGAGTTTACCCACCCCGAAACACACGAAACACTTCGTTTTATAAGTCCTCCGCAAAACATAATAAGCCAGCATTTTTTTAAAGAATTATAAGCTCAATTATGAATACGACTACGCAGGAGCAAACAGCTACTCCGAAAAGGCTTACGCCGAAATATGCGAGCAGAACACCGACGATAAGCGCCGAAAGTCCCGACCACATACTGCCTGTCGCTTCAAGAATTGCGGGGAAGGTCATAATCGCCAGCGTGACATACGGCACATAGTAGAGAAATGAGCGAAGGGTCACATTAGTGATTTTTTTCCGTATTAATGTCAGCGGCAGAACGCGTATTAAAAAGGTGACCGCCGTCATGACAAATATGTAAATATAAATATTATGACTCATAGCCGTCCTCCTTAACAGGGAAAAGCACCGCCGCCGCAAGGGATATTGCGACAGTCAGAATTATTACCCTTATTCCCGAGGAAATATCGGATAAATACGGAAGCTTTGCAAAAGCTAAGCTTAGAGCCATTGATATTAAAATCAGTCCGGCGATAACCTTATTTTTCTTTGCGGGCGGAATAATAATCGCCAAAAACATTCCGTAAAGACCGACGCTTAACGCGCTTACAAGGCTTGCGGGCAGAATGTTTCCGGTTATAACTCCGAAAACCGTGCCGAGCGCCCAGCCGGGAATAGCCGTTGTCATTGCTCCGTAATTATAAAAAGGATTAAGCGTTCCCGTTACCGATACCGAAATACCGAAAATTTCGTCCGTTACATCAAATGCTACCAAAATACGGTGCAAAAGAGAGGTGTTCGGGTCAAGCTTTTGGCTTAGCGCGCAGGACATAAGCAGATACCGCGCGTTTACTATAAGCTCGGTCACCGCAACCTCTAAATAGCTTGCTCCCGCCGCGATCAGGGTAAAGCCTGCGTAACCGCCGGCCGAGGCGTTTGTAAGGGCAGAGGCAAGTCCGGCTTCAAATGCGGAAAGTCCCGCTTTTTTAGCCACTATACCCAAAGTAAAGGCTACCGCGAAGTAACCGAGCGCTATCGGAATACCGTCGCGAAGCCCCTTTTTGTACCATATCTTATTTTCTGACATTTTCTATCGCCGTTCCTGTATTTTCGACTTAATATGGCTTTTGAGCCTTAGAATATTTTACATACTTTTACTGCTTTAGTCAATTATTATTTTTTAATTGTTGACAACTCGGGTAAAAAGAAATACAATGTTTATATTAACGGAGGGCGAATATGGAAAAAACAGCTATTATGACTGATACCAACAGCGGAATTACACCGCAGGTTGCAGAGAATAACGGAATATTTCTTCTTAAAATGCCGTTTACGGTAGACGGAGCGGAGTACACAGAATACGGTGAGCTGCCGTATGAAGAATTTTTCTGTAAGCTTGACTCAGGTGCGGAGGTCTCAACTTCACAGCCTTCACCCGGTTTGCTTTTGGAAATGTGGGTTGAAATACTCAAAAGCCATGATAGGGTTTTGTATTTACCGATGTCAAGCGGTTTAAGCGGAACATGTGAAACCGCAAAGGCTTTAGCCGCAGATTTCGACGGAAAAGTAATCGTGATTGACAATAAGCGTATTTCGGTGACGCTTTACTCGGCGGTTTTTAACGCGCTTAAGCTTTCAAAAAGCGGAATGACGGCGGCTCAAATCGCCGAAAAGCTTGAGAATGACGGGAGCAGACAGAGCGTTTATGTTTCGGTAAACACCCTTGAGCATCTTAAAAAGAGCGGACGGGTGACCGCGGCGGGCGCCGCTATCGGCACCTTGCTCGGAATTAAGCCTGTTTTGCAGATTCAGGGCGGCAAGCTGGACGCTTTTAAAAAGGTGCGCGGAATGAAATCAGCGATGGACGCCATGCTTGACGCGATTGAAAACGACCGTAAAACCCGTTTTGACGGTGAAAAGGTTCAGATACGCGCGGCGTATTCGGGCGACCTTGAAGCCGGAAAGGAATGGCAGGCAGAGGTGACAAAGCGTTTTCCGGATCTTGAAATCGGGCTTGACGCGCTTCCTATAAGTATTTCCTGCCATGTCGGCGGCGGAGCGCTGGGTATCGGACTTTCGGTAATCGAATAAGAATTAAAGGACAGCTTACGGGCTGTCTATTTTTATGCCTAATATCAGCCTAAAACAACACTTTTTTCACCTTTAAACCGACAGAATACGCATACAAATCGTCGTATAATTAATTTGTACGGGGAGGTGACGCCGTTGGTTGTTTATGCTGATATTCTTATTATTTTAAATATCATTGTCGACTATTTTCTTTTGCTTGCAGCTGCAAAGCTTTTACATAATAATTCCCGTATTCTTCGCTTGCTTGCAGGCGCGGCAATCGGCGGAGTCTCATCGCTTTACATATTTGCTCCCGATTTGGGGTTATTAATAGGTTTGCTGTTCAGAGCGGCGGTCTGCGCGCTTATGGTTCTGGCGGCTTTTGGCTTTAAGAACATAAAAACCTTTTTGCGCGGCTGCGGAGTTCTGTTTCTTGTGACCTGCGGCTACGGCGGGATAATGACTGCGGTGTGGTATCTGTTTAAGCCGCACGGAATGACAGTGGTAAACTCGGTTGTGTATTTTAGTATTTCTCCTGCGGTGCTTATAATAGCGTCGGTTGCGGCTTATCTTCTTTTTATGCTTTTTTCGGCGATTTTTTCAAAAACAGCAAAATTTGCCGAGCGCTGTGAAATCACCGTTTCGGCGGGCGGTGACAGCATAACCATGGAGGGTATAATAGATACCGGAAATTCAGTCGAAGATATTTTCGGCAATTCAGAAATTATAATAGCCGATAAGGCTTATGTTAAAAATCTGTTCGGTGACATT
>JAEDNG010000120.1 GCA_016302625.1 Clostridiaceae bacterium | reverse complement strand
GAGAACGGTTTATATTGCCGGTTTTAAGCTTTGAAAGCGAGACGACATAATCAATCGCCGGATTGAGAGTAACGGTATAAATCATCTGTGTTCACGCCCTGTTTTTCTTTTTTTAAGCTTTATAATAAAGAAAGCACAGAGAGCCAAATTTGCAATAAGCATAATTATACTGCCCTCAAGCCTCATATCGCCGCCCGAAAGATATTTGTTTCCGCTGAAAGCCGCTTTTAAAAGCACCGGATACTCTTCGGAAATCGAGTAACTGCCGAATAAAAAGGAGCTTAGAGCGTTATAGAAAAAGTGCGCGGTTATCGGCGCCAGCAGCGAGTAGGAATATTCTGCTAACAGACAAAGCATAATATTCATTAACAGCATGTTGACAGCGTAAATAATTCCGTCTGAAAAAATATAGATGTTAAGTGAAATAAAAAGAAGTGTTATAACCGCCACAACAACCGGCAAATTATAGAATTTCCTGTAAAGTCTGAAAAGATAGCCCCTTAAGAGCAGCTCGGTCGCGACGGCGTTAAACAATATCGCCAAAAGCCATAATACTATGTGACTTATTTTATTTGTGCCCGAAAGCTTCAGCATCTTAAAAGCAAACAGTACCGAAACAGTAATACCAAGCGGTATAATCCCCGAAAGCAGACCGATACTGTAATGCCGCATTTTATTTTTAAAATTAAAAACCTTAAGCCTTTTGCGCTCGACCGCCCTTATAAAAAAGACGGTGAAGACAATCATGACAATAAGAAAAATCCCTTCGCGCCAAAGATTTAAAAGCGCGGAGTTTTCGGTTTTTATATCGGGCAGATAATAGACTAACACAATAGACAAGTCAAAAAAGAAAAGCGTCTTATAAATATTTACAATTAAGTTTTTCACTTTCATTCCTTCTGAGCGTTTTTTTTGATTATATACCAAATTATAGAATTATTCAACTAAAATATTGTGTTGACAAGAGTTTTTTATTGGAGTATACTAATTTGCAAGAGAGTTGCAAATTAGCCTTTACGGAGAATATAAATGAAAAAAACAATAAAACTGCTTTCGCTTGTATCGGCGGTGATTTTACTGCTCGCTTGCTTTTCCGCCTGTTCATATTATCAAAAATCGGAAAGCGAAAAATTAAAGGTTGTATGCACGGTTTTTCCGATTTACGACTGGACAAGGGAAATCTCCAAAGACAAAGCGGAGATAACCTGGCTTTTATCGAACGGAACGGATATGCACAGCTTTCAGCCCTCCGCGGCGGACATGATTAAAATTGCCGAGTGCGATGTATTAATATATGTCGGCGGCGAATCGGATGAATGGATTGACGACGCGGTAAAGCAATACGACAGCAAAAGCCGCACGCTTGTTAACTTAATGGAGCTTTTAGGCGATTCGGCGTATGAGGAGGAGCATACGGAGGGTATGCAGGAGGAACACCACTCCCACGAGGAAGAGGAAGAAGAGTATGACGAGCATGTGTGGCTGTCGATTAAAAACGCCGCCCTGTTCGCAGAGCACATCGCAGGGGTTTTAGCGGAAAAGGATTTTAAAAATGCGGATTTTTACAGGGAAAACGCAAAAAGCTACACAGAAAAATTAACGGCGCTTGACGGCGAATACAGCGGTGCGGTAAAGGGTGCCGGAATTAAAACACTGCTTGTCGCAGACCGCTTTCCGTTCAGATATTTAACCGAGGATTACGGACTTTCGTATTACGCCGCCTTTCCGGGCTGTTCCGCGGAAACCGAGGCGAGCTTTGAAACCGTGGCGTTTTTAAGCTCGAAAACTGATGAATTAGGTCTTAAATACATTTTGACGACCGAGACCGCCGGCACAAAAATCGCCGACACGGTAATTGCAAATACCAAAGCCAAAAATCAGGAAATACTGGTGCTTGACAGCATGCAGTCGGTCGGAAAAAAGGACGCGGAAAACGGTATAACCTATCTTTCGGTAATGGAAAAAAATCTTGAAACACTTAAAAAAGCACTGAGTTAGGAGAAAGAAAATGGCGCTTCTGACGGCTCATAATTTAAAACTCGGTTATGAGGGTAAAACCGTTGTTGACGGGCTAAAATTTACCGTAAACAGCGGGGATTACCTCTGCATTGTAGGTGAAAACGGTTCGGGCAAAACCACACTTATGAAAACAATTTTGCATCTTAACACTCCGCTTTCGGGTAAAATCGAGACCGGCGAAGGCTTAAAATCATCTGAAATAGGATATCTTCCCCAGCAGACCGAGGTACAGCGTGACTTCCCTGCCTCGGTATGGGAAATTGTACTTTCGGGCAATTTGGGACACTGCGGACTTCGCCCGTTTTACACCAAAAAAGAAAAAGCGGCGGCTAAAGACAGCATTGAAAAAATGGGTATTACAGAGCTTTCAAAGCGCTGTTACAGGGAGCTTTCGGGCGGTCAGCAGCAGAGGGTTTTACTCGCCCGCGCTCTTTGCGCCACAACCAAAATGCTGCTGCTCGACGAGCCGGTGTCGGGACTTGACCCGTCGGTTACCGCCGAAATGTACGATTTGATTTACAAGCTTAACAAAGACGGAATAACTGTCATAATGATTTCCCATGACATTGACGCCGCGCTTAAATACGCGACCCACATTTTGCAGATTGGAAAGGACATCTTTTTCGGCACGAGAGATGAATATCTGAAAAGCGGCGCGCCCGGTTTGTTTTCGCAAAAGGGGGAGGAAAAATTATGAGTGAAATGCTTTCGGAAATTGCTCACTATTTTGAATATCCCTTTGTGCGGTACGCGATGATTGTGGGCGTGCTTATCGCGCTTTGCTCCTCACTCTTAGGCGTTACGCTTGTTTTAAAGCGCTTTTCCTTTATCGGTGACGGGCTTTCGCATGTCGCTTTCGGCGCTTTGGCGGTAGCGGCGGCTGTCGGGCTTACCGACGAAATGATTATTGTACTCCCCGTAACGGTTATAAGTGCCGTTTTACTGCTCAGAACCGGTAAAAACACGAAAATCAAGGGCGACGCGGCGATTGCCATGATTTCCGTCGGTGCTCTGGCGCTCGGTTATCTTGTTATGAATGTGTTTTCGACCTCCTCTAATGTTTCGGGAGACGTTTGCAGTACACTTTTCGGCTCCACCTCAATCCTTACCCTGTCGCGCGCCGAGGTTTGGCTCTGCGCGGCGCTTTCGGCGATTGTTATACTGCTTTTTATCCTGTTTTACAATAAGATTTTCGCCGTCACCTTTGACGAAAGCTTTGCGCGGGCGACCGGCGTAAGAGCAGGAGCGTATAACCTGCTGATAGCTGTTATAACGGCGGTAATAATCGTGCTTGCGATGAATCTTGTCGGCTCTCTGCTTATTTCCGCGCTTGTAATTTTCCCCGCGCTTTCGGCAATGCGGCTCTTTAAAAGCTTCCGTCCGGTCGTTATTTTTTCGGCGGCAATTTCCGTTATCTGCGCGGCGGCCGGAATACTTATTTCCGTTTTAGCGGGTACTCCTGTCGGCTCCACCGTTGTCGCGGCGGACATTGTCGCGTTTGGCATCTGTTGCATATTGGGCGCGGTAAGGAGCAGATAAATGAGAGTGATACACCCGATTCCTCCGCTTTATAACAGAGACTCCCGCGTGCTTATTTTAGGCAGCTTTCCCTCGGTAAAATCAAGGGAGCAGTCGTTTTTTTACGGTCATCCGCAAAACAGATTCTGGCGTGTCATCTCCGATATTTTTGAAGGTCCCGTTCCGCAGACGGTTGAAGAAAAAAAGCAACTCATATTAAATAATCGTTTAGCTTTGTGGGACGTAATAGCGGAGTGTGAAATCAGCGGCTCGTCCGATTCAAGCATTAAAAACGTTGTTCCGAATGATATAGAAAAAATATTATCCGAAAGTAATATAAGCGCAATTTTCGTCAACGGCAGAACGGCGGAGAAATATTACGTTAAATATACCGAACCTCGGCTCGGTAAAAAGGCGGTCTGTCTGCCCTCGACAAGTCCAGCGAACGCCGCATGGAGCCTTGAGAGACTGTGCGAAGAATGGAAAATCATAAAAGAATATACAAACCGTCCG
>JAEDNG010000119.1 GCA_016302625.1 Clostridiaceae bacterium | reverse complement strand
GACTTCTTAGCGCGTCTTGACGAGATGACCGAGCAGGCGTTCGACGACCAGTGCACAGGCGCTAACCCGCGTTATCCGCTGATGAGCGAAATCAAGCAGATGTACTTGAACGCTTACTACGGCAAGCACGAAAACGTTTAATAGGGGGTAAATAAAATGAAACTTGATAAAATTATCGCAGTCAGAACCGGAAAAACAATATACAAGGACGAGAACCGCGCCGTTAAGGTATTCGACAGCGACTACTCAAAGGCCGATATTTTGAACGAAGCGCTTAATCAGGCGCGTATCGAGGAAACCGGTCTTAACATTCCGAAGATTTTGGGCGTTAATATGATAGACGGCAAGTGGGCAATCGTCAGCGAGTTCATTAAGGGCAAGACAATGGCTCAGCTAATAGAGGAAAACCCCGATAAGTTTGATGAGTATTTAGAGCAGTTTGTTGATATTCAGATGAGTATTCACGAAATGAAGGCTCCTTTGCTTACAAAGCTTAAGGACAAGATGAACCGCAAGATTAGTCAGGCGGACATTGACGCGACTACCCGATATGAGCTCCACACCCGCCTTGAGGGTATGCCCAAGCACAACAAGGTCTGCCACGGCGACTTTAACCCCTCCAACATCATCATCACCGACGAGGGCGTTCCCTATATCCTCGACTGGTCGCATGCCACGCAAGGCAACGCCTCCGCCGACGTCGCAAGAACCTACCTGCTTTTCTGGCTCGACGGCAATATCGAGGGCGCGAAGAAGTATATGGAGCTTTTCTGCAAGAAGAGCGACACTGCAAGGCAGTACATTGAAAAATGGCTCCCCATCGTTGCCGCTTCCCAGTCCGTTAAAGGCAACGCAAAGGAAAGAGAATTCCTGCTTTCTTGGGTTGACGTCGTAGATTACGAATAAATAACAGTTTTGGAGGAAAGAAAATGAAAGTAACAGTATGTATAGGCAGCTCCTGCCACCTTAAGGGCTCAAGACAGGTTGTCGAAGAATTTCAGTATCTTATTTCCGAAAATAATCTTAAGGACGAGATTGAGCTTGGCGGTACTTTCTGCATGGGCAACTGTCAGAAGGGCGTTTGCGTGACCGTTGACGGCGAGCTTTATTCCGTATCCCCCGAAACAGCGAAAAGCTTTTTTGAAGAAAACATCATAGCAAAAGTAAAATAAGTTTAAAGAGGGGAGGAGCTATGCTCCTCCCGTATACAATAATAAAAAGGACTGACTGTGTATGGCGGAGTTTTTAAAGCTTAAAAAGTCGAACTGTAAAAACTGTTATAAATGTATCAGACACTGTCCCGTAAAATCAATTAAGTTTTCGGGAAATCAGGCGCATATTGTCGGAAACGAGTGTATTCTCTGCGGTCAGTGCTTTGTTGTATGTCCGCAGAACGCAAAGGAAATCGTGGACGAAACCGAGCAGGTTAAGGTGCTTATTAATTCCGGAGCGCCGGTTATTGCAAGCGTTGCCCCCTCCTTTATTGCGAATTATGACGGCGTGGGCTTTAGTGAGTTAAAAGCGGCGCTTAAAAAATTAGGCTTTGCCGACGCTGAGGAAACCGCGATAGGCGCTACCATTGTAAAGCGCGAATATGAGCGGCTTCTCGAGGACGAACACAGGGATATTGTAATATCCTCCTGCTGTCATTCGGTAAACCTGCTTATTCAGAAATACTATCCCTCATGTCTGCCGTATTTGGCGAACGTTTTATCGCCCATGCAGGCGCACTGCGAGGATATAAAGCGCCGTACACCTACGGCTAAAACCGTGTTTATAGGCCCCTGCGTCGCCAAAAAGGACGAGGCGGACTATTACGCGGGTATTACCGACGCGGTGCTTACATACGAGGAGCTTACAGTCTTATTTAACGAGGCGGGAATTACCCCCGAACAAAGAATGGACAAAAACGAAGAAAGCTTAGCCCGCTTTTTCCCCACCACGGGCGGAATTTTAAAGACTATGGAAGCGAACAGGCTTGCCGACTACACCTATCTTGCGATTGACGGGGTTGAAAACTGCAAGGCGGCGCTCCACGATATAGAAGAAGGCAAAATAAGCCACGCCTTTATTGAAATGTCCGCCTGCGCGGGAAGCTGTATCGGCGGCCCCGTAATGGAAAAATACCACCGCATGCCTGTAAGGGACTATATGGCGGTGTCGAACTATGCAGGGAAAAAGGACTTTGATGTAGCTCAGCCCGATTTTTCTACGCTTCGTAAAAATCTTGAGTTTATCGACCGCAAGCTCCCTCAGCCCTCGGAGTCCGAAATTACCGACGCGCTCCGAAAAATGGGCAAGCTAAAGCCCGAGGATGAGCTTAACTGCGGCTCCTGCGGCTACAATACCTGCCGTGAAAAGGCGATTGCCATAATTCAGGGCAAGGCGGAGGTTTCAATGTGCCTGCCCTTCTTAAAAGAGCGCGCGGAAAACTTCTCGGATAATATAATAAACAACACACCGAACGGCATTGTCGTTCTTAACGAGGACTATGAGGTTCAGCAGATAAACAAGGCGGCGCTTAAATTAATGAACATACCCCGCGCCTCCGACGTTATGGGCGAACCGATTGTCAGAATTTTAGACCCCAAGCCCTTTATGGACGTCAATCGTACAGGCAGGTCTATAAGGGACAGCAAGGTTTATCTTGCGGAGTATGACAAATACGTTGAGCAGACCATCGTAGCCGATAAGGAATATAAAGCGCTTATTGGCATTTTGCGCGATGTTACCGAGGAAGAGGAGCAAAAGCAGAAGAAAGAGGATTTGAGCCGTCAGACGGTGGAAACCGCCGATAAGGTCGTTGAAAAGCAGATGCGAATCGTTCAGGAGATAGCCTCGCTTTTGGGAGAGACGGCGGCGGAGACCAAAATCGCGCTTACAAAGCTTAAGGAGTCGATGACCGATGAATAACCTTTGCGCGGACATAGGCTACCGCAGTATTTTTCACGACGGCGAGGAGCTTTGCGGCGACCATGTTGACATTATCGAGCAGGAGGACGGCTCGACAGTCATTGTGCTGGCGGACGGTCTCGGCAGCGGCGTTAAGGCAAGCATTCTATCTACCCTTACATCAAAGATAATATCCACAATGATAGCGGCGGGACTATCTCTTGAGGACTGCGTACAGACAATAGCGGCGACTTTGCCTGTATGCTCTGAGCGCGGAGTCGCTTATTCCACCTTTACGATAATGCGCCTTGTCGGAAACAATGAAGCCGAGCTTATACAGTACGATAATCCGCTTTTAATAATGCTTCGCGACGGCGAGGAGTACGACTACCCTAAAACCGAAATAAACATTGAGAACAAAAAAATCTTTAAGTCAAGAATAAGACTTCGCGAGGAGGATCTTTTTGTAATGATGAGTGACGGCTGCCCCCACGCGGGGATAGGTACGGCATACAATTTCGGTTGGGAGCGCAAGGATATAGCCGAGTTTATGAAAACCTTTTATTCGGTCGGCTATACCGCGAAAACCCTTTCGACCATTCTGATTGACGAGTGCAACCGACTTTACGGCGGAAAGCCGGGGGACGACGCGACCGCCTGTGTTGTGAAGATAAGACGGCGCGAACCTATGAATATGCTTTTCGGTCCGCCCTCCAACCGCGACGACTGCGAAAAAATGATGTCGCTCTTCTTCTCAAAGGAGGGCAAGCACATAATCTGCGGAGGAACTACCTCCACAATAGCGGCGAAATATCTGGGCAAACCCCTTAAACCAAAGCTTGAATTTGTCGACAAAGAAATTCCGCCGATTGCCGAGCTGGAGGGAGCGGATCTTGTCACCGAGGGTGTTATTACCGTAAGCCGCGTGCTTGAATACGCGAAGGACTATCTTAAAGACAATGAAACCTATTCGCAGTGGAGCGTTAAAAGAGACGGAGCTTCTCTTATTTGCCGTTTGCTGTTTGAGGAGGCTACCGACATTAACTTTTTTGTCGGCAGGGCAATTAATCCCGCTCACCAAAACCCTGATTTACCGATAAACTTCAATATTAAAATGCAGCTTGTAACAGAGCTGTCCGACTGCCTTAAAAAAATGGGCAA
>JAEDNG010000118.1 GCA_016302625.1 Clostridiaceae bacterium | reverse complement strand
CCGAAACGGGAATGTGTCGGGATATGTCCTGTTCTCCTACACCTCGCTCGTTTCGGGCGATGAGCTTAACGCAAAACAGCGTGAAAATCTTAAAGAGTTTATTATTACATGTGAATAAAAAAGGGCGGCAGTCTCGTTTTGAGACTGCCGTTTTCGGTATTATTTAAGTTCTTCTGCTTCCTTAAGCCACAATGCCGCGGACGCGTCGGAAGGCATACGCCAGTCGCCGCGGGGCGAGAGGGTGACCGAGCCGACCTTCGGACCGTCGGGCAGGCAGGAACGCTTGAACTGCTGTGAGAAAAAGCGCCTTATAAACACGGTAAGCCAGTGCTTTATTGTTTCTCTGTCATAAATTCCGGAAAACGCGATAAGCGCCAAGCGGTAGATTTTTTTAGGCGATTCTCCGTTGCGTAAAATATGATAAAGGAAGAAGTCGTGCAGCTCGTATGGACCCACCAAATCCTCGGTCTTCTGGGCAATCTCGCCCTTTTCGTCGGCAGGGAGAAGCTCGGGGGAGACAGGGGTATCAAGAATATCGAGCAGAACCTTTTTAAGTGCATTATCGGCGCTTTCGGCTTCGTGTCGGATTATATACCTAACGAGTGTTTTCGGAACAGAGGAGTTGACCGCGTACATCGACATATGGTCGCCGTTATAGGTCGCCCAGCCCAGGGCTAATTCCGACAAATCACCCGTGCCTATCACCATGCCGCCCGTCTTGTTCGCGATATCCATAAGCACCTGTGTGCGCTCGCGAGCCTGCGAGTTTTCAAAGGTCACATCAAGATTATCGGGATCCTGCCCGATATCCGAAAAATGCTGATTGACTGCATTGGTGATGTTTACCTCTTTAAAGGTAACCCCTAAAAGATTACAAAGCTTTTCGGAATTTGAGCGGGTACGCGAGGTCGTGCCGAAGCAGGGCATTGTAACCGCTAAAATATCGCTTAAGGGTCTGTTTAAAATCTTCATCGCACGGACGGCGACAAGGAGTGCCAAAGTGCTGTCAAGACCGCCTGAAATTCCGATAACCGCGGTTTTGGAATGAGTGTGTGCAAGCCGTTTTTTAAGCCCGTAGGACTGAATACGAAGTATCGCCTCCGCTCTGCTCTTAATATCCTCGGTATCGGTGGGAACAAAGGGATTTTTAGCGATATTTCGTGTTATTTCAGTTGTGATTATATTTTGTTCAAAGGAAATTATTTTAAGTCCGGACAGCGGCTCAAAGCTTGTATTCTTGTGACGCTCGCCCGCAAGCTTTTTAAGGTCTAATTCGGTGACGGTAAGCTCCTTTTCCTCAAACGGCGCGTTTTCCGCAAGGGTTGTGCCGTTTTCGCAGATAAGGCAGTGTCCGGAATAAACCAAGTCCTGCGTGGACTCGCCGCTTCCCGACGAAGCATAGATATAACCGCAAAAAAGTCTTGCGGAGGTAGATGAAATGAGCGAGGCGCGGTACTCGGCTTTGCCGATAACCTCGTTTGAGGCGGAGGGGTTTATGATAACGGCAGCTCCTCCTCTGCAAAGTTTTTCGGACGGCGGAGTCGCCGCCCACAGATCCTCGCAGATTTCAATGCCGAAGGTGTATTCGGGCATTTCATTATGCGCGAAAATAAGGTCGGTTCCGAACGGAACGGACATACCGCCGACTGTAAGAAAAGCTTCCTTGCCGACAAGCATACCCGAGGAAAACTGCCTTTGCTCGTAAAATTCAGCGTAATTCGGCATATAGGTTTTCGGAACAATGCCTATTATTTTTCCGTTAGCTATAACCGCCGCGCAGTTATAAAGCTTTGAAGAATATAAAAGGGGCACGCCGACAATAATAACAGGGTATTTGCCGACGGTGTATTCGGCAATTTCAATAAGCGCGGTTTTAGCCGCAGTCAGCAGAGCCTCCGAGAAAAACAGATCCCCGCAGGTGTAGCCCGTAACGCAAAGCTCGGGCAGAGCAAGGAGATTTATCTTCATTTCGTCCGCCTTTGCAATAAGTCTTTTAATTTCGTTGGTGTTAGCCGCAACGTCTGCCACGGTGCATAACGGTACACCGGCGGCAGCCTTTATAAAACCGTCTTTCATATAATCCGTCCTTATTTTTTGTTATTTACAGTTTAAAACTTTTTTGTCTTTATGTCAATAATATTATAAGTCGGTATTTTCGGTTAATACTTAAAATAATAAGGGTGATTGCGAAAAATTTAAGATATTGTTAATTTTTTTACAATCTTCTTGCATTTCTCAATATTATGAGTTATAATGTATAAGGCAAAAATTTGAATTTCTGAAAAGGGGATACTGAAATGACCAACAATAAAACGGTTTTAAAGTGGCTTGATGAAGTCAAGGAGCTTGTAAACCCTGATAAAGTTGTCTGGATTGACGGCAGCGAGGAGCAGCTTGAAGGACTGCGAAAAGAGGCTGTTGAAACAGGCGAAATGATTAAGCTTAACGAAGAAAAGCTTCCGGGCTGCTATCTGCACAGAACATTGCCTAACGACGTAGCGCGTGTTGAGGACAGAACCTTTATCTGTTCCAAAACAAAGGAAAATGCAGGACCGACCAATAACTGGTGTGATCCGCAGGAGATGTACGAGAAGCTTTACAACATTGCTCGCGGCACCTACAAGGGACGTACAATGTATATCATTCCTTATTCAATGGGACCGATCGGCTCTCCGATTGCTAAAATCGGTATTGAGGTAACCGACTCTATCTATGTTGTTCTCAATATGGCTATTATGACCCGTATCGGCAAAAAGGTACTCGAAGTTCTTGGCGACAGCAACGACTGGGTACGCGGTCTGCATGCTAAATGCAATGTTGATCCGGAGAACAGATATATCTGCCACTTCCCGGAGGACAACACCATTATTTCGGTTAACTCCGCTTACGGCGGAAACGTACTTTTAGGTAAAAAGTGCTTTGCTCTCAGAATTGCCTCTTATCAGGGCTGGAAAGAGGGCTGGATGGCTGAGCATATGCTTATATTAGGTCTCCAGAATCCTCAGGGCGAAGTTAAGTATATAGCCGCCGCCTTCCCGTCTGCCTGCGGCAAGACCAACCTTGCAATGCTTATTCCGCCGGAGTATCTCCGTAAAAAAGGCTACAAGATCTGGACTGTCGGCGACGATATTTCCTGGATGAAGATAGGAGCGGACGGACGTCTTTACGCTATCAACCCCGAAAACGGCTTCTTCGGCGTAGCGCCCGGAACCAACGCTCATTCAAACTTTAACGCGCTTGAGAGTACCAAGAAGAACACAATCTTCACAAACGTTGCATTAAACCTTGACGACAACACCGTTTGGTGGGAGGGACTTAACAAGGATCTTCCGCAGAACGCGCTTGACTGGAAGGGCAACAAGTGGGATGCATCCAAGTTCAACAAGGCGGACAAGTCGACCTATGCCGCTCATCCGAACTCAAGATTTACCGCTCCCGCAAAGAACTGCCCCTGCATTTCCGATGAATTTGACAAGGGCGAGGGTGTTCCGATTTCCGCTATCATCTTCGGCGGCCGTCGTGCTAAGTGCGCTCCGCTGGTATATCAATCAAAGGATTGGGTTAACGGAGTGTTCATAGGTTCCGCTATGGCTTCTGAAACCACAGCAGCTGCTGCGGGCGCAGTAGGCGTTGTTCGCCGCGACCCGATGGCAATGCTTCCGTTCTGCGGCTACAATATGGGCGACTACTTCCAGCACTGGCTTGATATGGGCGTAAGATTAGGTGATAAGGCTCCTAAGATTTTCAACGTCAACTGGTTCCGCACCGACGATGAGGGCAACTTCATCTGGCCGGGATTCGGCGACAACCTCCGCGTACTCGACTGGATCCTTGCTCGCTGCGAGGACAAGGTCGACGCCAACCTCACCGCTATCGGATATGTTCCGAAGCCCGAGGACATCGACCTTACCGACCTTGAAGCAGTTAAAGCTGCCATTGACAGTGACAGTTGCTGCATATATGCCGAAATCATCAGCAATCCCCACCAGGAAGTGGTGGACCTGAAAGGACTTTCCGAAATTGCACACTCCGCCGGTATTCCTTTGGTTGCCGACACCACGATGATTCCATTCACCAAATTTTCG
>JAEDNG010000117.1 GCA_016302625.1 Clostridiaceae bacterium | reverse complement strand
AATAAGTTGTTAAAATTGTCTCTGAAAAAGCTGAAAACCCTTGATTTCTCAAGGGCTTTCAGCTTTTGTGCTTTATAGTCGCACAATCATGGTGCCGGTGGCCGGACTCGAACCGGCACGGTATCGCTACCGGTGGATTTTGAGTCCACTACGTCTGCCAATTCCATCACACCGGCAAATCAACTATTTGGTATTATACAATAAAGCATTAATAAAATCAAGGGTTTTATAAAATTTCAGCGGATTTTTTTGATTTCTTCGGCGTAGTATTGCACCAGTTCAAACTTGCTGCCGGGCATGATGCGGTGATCAGGGCAGGGAATAAAGCCTCCCATAGATGCCAAACCCCGCATACGCTCAAGTTCAGCGTCAACCGCGGCCTTATCCTTGCGAAATGCAACCTTATCCATGCCTCCGACTCCCAACATTCCTTTACCGAACCGTTCGCGCGCCGGAGCAAACTGGTCGCCCCAAACACCGACTTCAATCGGGAACATCGTGTTTACACCGTTTTCATACCAGATAGGAAGCAGCTGTTCGGTAACTCCGTCGCAGTCAAGTGAAATAATATCGATGCCATAACGGCGGCAAAGATCATTGCGTTTCTTGTAATGCTTGGCACAGAGCGCTTGGAAAACATCGGGAGAAATTAACGGCCCGTTTTTAAAGCAGATATCCTCCCAGTAATGCGCAAAATCAAACTTAGCACCGGTTTCTAAAATAGCCTCAACGCACTTATACTGCATTTCGGCATATGTATCAACGATGTCAGCAAACAGCTCCTCATCCTCATCATACATCAAATAGCTCATGCCCACAACCGAGGTTATGTTGCGGATACTTCCGAGTATACTTCCCAAATGCAGTCCCACCGGTACATCTTTAGGACGCGTCTCATTAAAGTGACGGTAATAGTCCAAATCCACCCGCTCAGGCGCAAACTGCATTTTAGGACGATAGAGGGTCTCAAAAGCTTCACGGTCTTTGAGCAGGTAATCATCCTCCGATGGGATTGAGTCTATCCCCGGTTTTATCCGCCGGACAAGTCCATCTGAGTTCTGAACCCTTCGGCTGCCGTCCGGCATCGTTTCCGGCTCTATGCAAGGAAAACCGGGGCGCAGTCCGTTGTTTACAGACCGACACAGTTGCTTAAGAAAAAATACTTTACAGCTTTGAATATCCAAAACCGTTTACAAGAGCATCAAGCTTCTTTCCTTCACGGCACATAGGACATTCATGCGCCGGATAGCTTGCATAATCAGGTAAATCCTTAGGATTAAATACCGAGTAAACCGGGTATCCGCCGAATGAATCGACCGTGGCGAAAATCGCCGAAACTCCGACAACGCTGCCGCCGTAATAACGCACCGCTTCAATCGCCGCCTGCGCGGTGTAGCCGGTGGAAATCGAAGCTTCTAAAATAAGCACATGCTTATTGCGTATCATGGAAGCGGTATTGTCACGGAAAATCAGCTGACTGCCCGTTGTATGCTCGGGAGTTACAACATAGATAGTCTGATGCGCGTTCATGTTAGAAAAATCGTCCTTGGTAAGCTCCGCGGCAAGGCAAGTGCCGATTACCTGCGTACCGTCAAGACAAAGAATGGTATCAATAATAGTGTTGTTATGGTAATAGGTAAGCAGTTCCTCCGCTACTGCCTGAGCTTCGGAAAGACGGGTCTTCTGCGTTGTCACGTCAATATAATAATTAATATGGCTGTGACTGGTGGCAAAATGTCCTTTAGTAATACGCAAAAACAGATTTTTACGCTTTGTGCGTATTTTATAGCTTTCATTTGTCGGCATAAACTTTCCTCCCGAAAATATTTATATTTCTATTTTAAGCAATTCAAGATAAAAAAGCAAGTTTTTTGAAAAATAAAATCTGTCAAATCACTTAAATGTAATTTCACAGCCGATTGCCTGCTGGCACTCGGTAAGACCCGCCGCAACGATTGCTTTCGTCCTTTCGTATGACTTTGCCGCCTTATTTGCCGCGGTGGAATCAAGAGAATATTTTGCTGAGCCGTCATCGGCGCTTTCAAGCGGATAAATCGTATAGAGATAGCCGCTGCCGCCCTTATACTTGTTGACCCATGTGGGTATCAGGTTAAGCCCGCTTAAAACCGTGCCGTCCTTGCCCTTTTTAAGCGTAAATTCAAACAGCATACCGTCCTCGGTGTGACCGGTAGGACAGCTGTCCATTATTTCCTGACGCTGATTTGAAACACAGTTGCCGGTTGAGTAGAGGCATACCGTAGTGCTCTCACCGTCCTCTGAACGGATAAGCTCGACAGGCTGAATTACATGCGGGTGACTGCCGATTATCATATTAACCCCGAGATTTGAAAGCTTTTGAGCGATCGTTTTCTGCCATGTGTCGGGACTTGTCCTATACTCGTTTCCCCAGTGCATATAAAAAAGAACATAATCCGCTCCGCCGGATTTCATTTCACTTATCATATCCGCGGCAGTCGCGTAGAAATCGTCGATATGCTCATACGAAAAGCTGTTTATTAAATTATTCGCTTCCTTTGCGATTATGGCGCCGTTTAAATATTTGCGCCCCTCGGTCTGACCGGAGGTTTCATAGGTGAAATTGGCAATTCCGATTTTTATATTGTTTATTTCCTTTATAACAAAGGCGGGATCCTGCTCAGTTTCTCTGGTGCCTGTAAATTCAATACCCTTCTGCTTTAAAACCTGAGCGGTGCGTTTAAGACCGAAAAGCCCCGTGTCATACGCGTGATTGTTGGCGGTGATTAAAAAATTAAGTCCCGAATCCTTTATGGAATCTGCAAGACTGTCCGGAGTGTTAAATGCCGGATAACCGCTGAATTTTCCCGATTCAGTTCCTCCGAAAGTTACTTCAAGATTTGCGACCGCCAAATCGGCAGCCTTAAAATAGGAAGCCGTCTCCTTAAAAAAGGCGCTGAAATCGTAATTTCCCGACGAGGTTTTAGCGCCGGTCAGTTGGGTGGAATGTACCATAATATCACCGGTGCTGATTACCGTCGCGGTAGTTTCGGGTATTTCCTCGCTCGAAACGGCGGAAGATGAATTTTCCGTGTTCTTTCCTGAGCTTATTTCCCCGACTTTATCCTCATTGTTAAGTAATGCGTTTACCGAAAACACAATAAGTGCTATAACGGCAATCAGAACCGCCGACGAGCAGGTTAAGAATATACGGCGCCTTATTATTGCCTTTTGTCTTTTTGTTCTTTTCTTAGACATCTATTTCACCTTTCATTTTTTAATGTTAAACGAATGCGCATATTATAAGCGGAAGAAGCATTGACGGAAGGTAATTCATCACCTTGATTTTTGTAAGACCCAGCATATTAAGCGCCAACGCGATTATAAGCAGCGAGCCTATGACCGACATGTTGGCAATTCCGGCATCTGTGAGCACAGGAGATATTACTGATGCGAGCAGCGTTACCGCGCCCTCTAAAATTATTACCGGAAATGCGGAAAGCATTACGCCGATACCGAGACTTGATGTAAATGCCATTGCAGAAACACAGTCGATTACCGATTTTGAATAGAGCGTCGAGTTGTCCCCCGAAATTCCGCTGTTTATTGACCCGACTATTGACATCGCGCCCACGCAAAAAAGCAGAGTAGCGGTCACAAAGCCGTCAGCTATTTTTGTATTGCTGCCGTTTCTGTTGAATTTTGTTTCTATCCTTTCTCCGAGAAGATTTATCTTCCTGTCAAGGTCAATAAGCTCTCCTATTACCGCACCGACCGCAAATGAAAGAATTATAATTATGATATTGGTGTCTTCCTCAAAAAGTCCCGTCACGCCAATGTAAATAACACAAAGCGCCATTCCGTTCATAAGTGTTGCCCGAACTTTTTCGGGAATCCCCTTTTTAAACAGAAGCCCTAACAGACTTCCGAGTATTACAAGAACAAAATTTACGACCGCTCCGCTTAAAAGAACACGTCCGAGCGGCGTTTCGGCCGCTTCGATTAAAAAATCCATCAAATTTCACCTCAACACCGGACATCGGTGCACACCGAAATACATTATTACTATATACCAAAATTGTTCCGATTGCAATAAAAATCAATGAAATTTA
>JAEDNG010000116.1 GCA_016302625.1 Clostridiaceae bacterium | reverse complement strand
TTGGTGCCGGTTATATCTCTTTTATTCGGCAAAAAGGCAAGCCCGGTTATATGGCTCAGCGTCTTTATTGCGCTCGCGGGCTTTTACATGCTTTGTCTGTCAGGGGGAGCAGGCGGAATCTATTTAGGCGATATACTGGTCTTTGCCTGCGCGGTCTGCTTTAGCTTTCACATTCTTGCGATTGATAAATTTGTAGGCGTTACGGGCGGAGTAAAGCTTTCGGTAATGCAGTTTACCGTCGTCGGAGTGCTTTCGGGAATTTTGGCTTTAATTTTTGAGCGCCCCGAGCTTTCAAACATAATTGCCGCCGCGCCGCAGATACTTTATCTCGGAATAATGTCAAGCGGCGTCGCGTATACACTGCAAATTGTCGGTCAGAAGTATGCCGAGCCGTCGGTCGCCTCGCTTTCAATGAGCCTTGAAAGCGTGTTCGCGGCATTAGGCGGCTGGCTTATTTCGGGCAATACGCTTACAGGGCGTGAGTTTGCCGGCTGCGCACTGGTTTTTGCCGCGATTATTGTCGCGCAGCTGCCGGAAATGATAGCAAGCAAAAGAAATAAAGCGCTGTCGGATTAGCACGGTTTAATAGTTGAATTAATTACTTAAGGGATGCTGTTATGAAAATTATTGTTGTCGGGTGCGGCAAAATAGGCTGTACAATAATAGAGTCGCTTTTAGCCGAGGGTCACGAAATCGCGGCTATGGACAATAATCCTGAGGTTGTAACCGAAATAGCGAATATTTACGATGTTATGACGGTTTGCGGCAGCGGGACAGACTCAGACGCTTTGATTGAAGCCAAGGCACACCAATGCGAGCTTTTAATCGCCGTAACGGGCTCGGACGAATTTAATATGCTAAGCTGTTTTTTGGCAAGGAGACTCGGAGCTAAGCATACCATAGCCCGAATCAGAAATCCCGAATACAATGATAAAAGCCTTGCCTTTTTAAAGAAAGAGCTTAATTTATCAATGACAATAAATCCCGAAAGCTTTGTCGCAAAGGAACTTTTCAATCTATTAAAGCTGCCGAGTGCTGTTAAGGTCGAAACCTTTTCAAGGGGCGACTTTGAAATGGTGGAGCTGCGGCTTAAGGAAAACTCGCCGCTTGACGGGGTCAGTCTTATTGAACTTAAACGCCGGCATCCCGATAATTTCTTGGTTTGCGCGGTTGAACGCGGAAACATGCTTTATATACCCGACGGTAATTTTGTGCTTAAAAGCGGGGATAAGATAGGTCTTACCGCGTCGTCGGTCAATATCCAAAGGCTACTTAAAAAATTGGGGCTTTTACAGCGTCAGGCGCGTAACGTAATGATTTTGGGGGCGACGAGAACCTCATATTATCTCGCCCGTCTGCTTATTGCCGGCGGAAACTCGGTTAAAATCATCGATCCCGACAGGGAGCGCTGCAAGGAATTCAGCGAAATTTTACCCGAGGCGGTTATAATCAACGGCGATGCCGCCCGTCAGGAACTTTTACTCGAAGAGGGGATAAAAAGCATCGACGCGTTTGTTACGCTCACGGGTATGGACGAGGAAAACATGCTCCTGTCCTATTTTGCAAATATGCATCAGGTTCCTAAGGTAATAGCCAAGATAAACCGTACCGAGTTTATGGATACAGCGGTAAAGCTTGGTATTGATACGGTCGTTTCGCCGATGAAAACCGTCGCAAACGTTGCCGTCAGATATGCAAGAGCGCTTGAAAATTCAATAGGCAGCAAGGTCGAAACCCTTTATAAGCTTATGAACGGAAACGCCGAGGCGCTTGAATTTAAGGTAACCTCCGACTGTAAAATAATTAAAATTCCGTTTAAGGATCTGCCGACGAAACAGAATATTCTGGTCGCGGGCATAATCAGGGGCAGGAAAACGATTATACCGTCGGGCGACGATATGATCTTGCCCGATGACAGAGTGGTAATTATATCAGCCGGAAAGCGGCTTAACGACCTTTCCGATATTATTGACAGGCAGAGGTAAAAAATGAATCGGAGAATGATTTTTAACGCCGTCGGAATAGTTTTAAAGGTAGAGGCGGTTTTGCTTTTGCTTCCTGCACTTGTTAGCGCCCTCTACCGTGAGCGTTCATTTCTTGCTTTTATTATAACGGCGGCAGTGAGCTTTTTCCTCGGTATGCTCCCGTCCTTACTGCTGAAACCCCGAACCCGTCTTATTTACGCAAAAGAGGGATTTATAATAGTAGCTTTCACATGGGTTATGCTTTCGCTTATCGGAGCAATACCGTTTGTTATAAGCGGGGAGATATCCTCTCCTGTTGATGCGTTTTTTGAAACCGTCAGCGGTTTTACGACCACGGGTGCGTCGGTTGTCGCCGATATGGAGGTTATGAGCCACGGTATTTTATTCTGGCGAAGCTTTACCCACTGGATAGGCGGCATGGGAATTATAGTATTCGTTATGGCGATACTGCCTAATGTTTCCGAAAGACCTATTCATATTTTAAGAGCAGAGGTGCCCGGTCCCATAACCGGAAAGCTTGTTCCGAGAATAAAGGACACGGCTGTTATACTGTACCTTATTTACATTGTAATGACGCTTATCGAAATCGTCCTGCTTGTAATCGGGGGTATGCCCTTGTTTGAGAGCGTTGTTCACGCCTTCGGAACCGCCGGTACGGGAGGCTTCGGAGTAAAGCGGGACAGTATAGGCGGCTATTCTCCCTATCTTCAGTGGGTAATAACCGTTTTCATGGTGCTTTTCGGGGTGAATTTCAACCTTTATTATCTTATTATAATAAAAAAGTTTAAAACCGTGTTTAAAAGCAGTGAATTATGGTGCTATTTAGGTGTGGTTTTGTCATCGGTCGCATTGATAACCTTTAATATCCGCGGGATTTTCGGGACTTTTTCAGAGTCTCTGCGCGCCGCGTCCTTTCAGGTAGCTTCAATAATTTCAACAACCGGCTATGCTACGGCGGATTTCAACCTCTGGCCGTCGCTTTCAAAGAATATACTGCTTATTCTGATGTTTATAGGCGGCTGCGCAGGCTCTACCGCGGGAGGTATTAAGGTGTCCCGAATAGTTGTTCTGTTTAAGCTTATCGGAAACGAGATAAAAAGAATGATTCATCCGCGCTCGGTTACTTCCTTAAGGTTTGAGGGAAAGGTACTCGACGGGGCGACAAAAAAGAACATAAGCAATTATTATCTGATTTATTTTGTCTGCTTTTTTGCGATTTTTCTCTGCCTTAGCATAGAGCCGTTCGATCTTGAAACAAACCTTACCGCAACCGCCGCATGCTTTAACAATGTCGGTCCCGGGTTCGGTATGGTGGGTCCGACCGGCGGCTACGGAGATTACTCGAACTTTTCGAAGCTTGTGCTTTCTGTCGGTATGCTGCTTGGCAGACTTGAAATATATCCGTTAATTATTGCTTGCATGCCTGCGGCTTGGTCAAAAAACAGGTAAAATCGGTGCAACCGTTTTTATAAATTGGCAATTGTATATTATAAATTAAGGAGTGTTAAAAATGGCAAAGAAAAAAGGAATTATTGCGGAATTTAAAGAATTTATTTCAAGAGGCAATGTAATCGACCTTGCGGTCGGCGTTGTAATGGGCAGTGCGTTTACGGCGATAGTAACCTCGCTTGTAAACGACATTATTATGCCGGCTATCGGTGTGATTTTCGGAGGAATTGATTTCACCACCTTAAGGCTAGTAATCCGCGAGGCAACCGAAACCAGCGAGGAGACGGCGATCGGCTACGGCAACTTTATTCAGTGCGTGGTAAATTTCCTGCTTATATCAATGGTTATTTTCCTTGTTATCAAGGGTATGAACACCTTTAAGCGCAAGAAGGAAGAGGTCGTCGAGGAAGAAAAGCCCGCCGAGCCGTCAGAAGAGGTATTGCTCCTGCGCGAAATCCGTGATTCGCTTAAAAATACAAAAGAGGAATAATTATCACATAACTATTGACAATTACCTTTTTTAGTAATATTATATTAACATAATCTTCAGGGCGGGGTGTGAGTCCCCACCGGCGGTAAAGCCCGCGAGCCTTTTTGGCTGATTTGGTGAAATTCCAAAGCCGACGGTTAGAGTCCGGATGAAAGAAGAATGTATACTTATTTGCATTTTTACGCCCTCACTTTTG
>JAEDNG010000115.1 GCA_016302625.1 Clostridiaceae bacterium | reverse complement strand
AAGTTTCGATTATCGGCAAAGTAGCATTGATGGCTTTTTTGCAAGCTTCGTCGATATTTTTTCCGGCTTCCTGAATTTTGTTAAAGAGTTCTTCGACACCTTTAACCGAAAACGAAGTTGTTAGCGCCGTTTTGCCGTAGCTCGAAAATCCGCCGCGTGAAGTCCAGCTCTTTTTCCTTGCCATTATCCGTTCACCGACGCTTTCACCTTAATTTCAAGCCAATGATGGCGCTGACTTATATCGTCCATTGAAACGATTTTATAAGCTGTTTCGCCGTAAAGAACCTGACAAGCCTCGTTTATCCGCTTATCAAATCTTACAGTAACCGTGGCGGCTCTTTCCGCCTGAACGGACTCGGCAATCCACGCCTCCGAGCCGTGAACGCCTACCCACTTGGCATTTTTATACCGAGGAGGGTCGGAGCTTGATTCGTTTCCTATGTCAATCCATTCTTCTTTTTTAAAGGAGCCGCTCCCGGAGGTGACCTTACGCTGTATTCTGATACGCGCGTTTAAATCTCCGGCGTTTATATCAGGTTGATACATTGTTTTCCGCCCTCCTTAATTCAAGGCGCATTTGCTGTGCGAAATTCTCGACAATGGCGCGGGTTTTAACGCTTGCCCGTTCGGTAGTTCCGCGGTTATCGTAAAGGTCGCTGACGACCATCAGAGTGAGCATACGCGCTCGCTCCGATGTGCCGTCATAACTGTCGCCGATAGCGCCTAAAAGATATTCTTCCGCGGCGGAAATACACTGGTTTATAAGTTCATCGTCATCATCGTGGTCAACGTGCATATAGCTTTTAGCGTCTTTTAGGCTTACCATAAGCTCGTCACCTTTTCATTAAGAAGCCGATGTTTTTGTGGTAACTGTCTTTTCAGGTGCCGCTTCGAGCAAACCGTACATATAGGCGCTGTCATCTGCCTGAATAACGTCGAAACCTTCGATCACGCGCAGTGCCGTCTGATTCTTACCGAAGAAGAAATGCTCTGATGTTGCAAATTCGAGAGAGTCTTTCTCGATAAAGTAGCAGGCAGAATCTATCGAACCGTAAAACACAGGCGCTTTTCCGCTGACGTTTTCAAGCTGACCGTCAGAGAACACCTCAATCGGAATGCCTTTGAACACCTTAACAGTCGGGTCGGCATAGCTTTCCTTAAGCAAAGGTCTGCCCACCGCGTCGGTCTCGCTGTCCATAATGTCAAAACCGGTCTGGTTGGTGATAATGACTGCACCGATTAAAGCATCGGGGTCAAGGTCTTTGTTGAGCGAGGTTTTAAGCGCCGCAAGACCTTTTAAGGATTTCGCGCTTTTGCCCTCGGCAAGTGTTTTAAGCACGGCAAAAATTTCCTTGTTTTCGGAAATAACTGCGTTCTTTACAAACCACCTGTTAAGGTAAGCCATAAGCCCTGCTTTTTCCGCTCCCTTGAGAATGTTTGATATCGGAATAAGCTTGCCGAAGTTCTTTATTGTGAAGCTCTTGCGAACGAAAGAAGGATCTCCGGTACCATCTATTTCGGCGCCGTCGTCAAACTCGGTAAGTCCCGCAGGAGCGCCGCTCTCAAAGTTAAATCCGCCTGATAAGGTCTCGGTCGGAATGACGGTAACAAGGTTTTTAGCGGATTTATACTGCTTGCGCAGCTCGCGTATCTCGTATCTGACGTCGCTCGGGACGAGGTTATTTTCACCGTTGGCGGCGTTATCACCCGTAATAAGCGCCTTTTCAACATCGGTAAGGCTCTGCTTTTTAAGCATTTTAGCGATAACCTTAAAGCCGTCCGCCTTTGACTTTTGGCTTTCGGGCTTAGGCTCGTCAGGAACTTTATCCTGGTCCATTTCAAAGAGGCGCTTTTCAACCCCGTATTCATCTTTAAGCCTGTCCGCTTCGTCAAGCATTTCTTTTGCTTTCGCAAAATCTCCGGACTCTTTGAAGCTTTTAGCCTGTTCTGCTTTCTGCTCTATCTGAGTGAGCAACTCTCTCATTCTTTTGTTCATTTCATTTTTACCTCAACTTTCATTTTTTTGATTTTCTGTAAAAACAAAGGATTTGATTATTCCAATGTCATAATCAACCGCTTCGTTGTTATCAGCGTTTTCTTCTTCGCCTTTGTAAGGCTCACCCATATAAGATTTAGTGACGCCCGCGTCAGGCTGTGCCGGGACGGCGACGAACGAAACCTCATAAGCGTCTATTGGGGAAAGGAGCTTAAAATAGCACATTTTACCGTCGTATTCTCTGCCGCCTAAATGCTTGCAGTAGGCTTCGCGGTTATCAACGCCGCAAATTGAGCAAACAACGGAACCCATCTGACAGCTGACCGAAACCTCTTTTTTAATTCCCGCGCGAATGTCGGAAATCAGGTCGGCATTGCTTTCGCTTTTTAGCATATAACAATGTGCTATAAGCTGGGCGTATTTTTCACCAGTGCTTGATTGCGCGCCGTTTTCGGCTACCTCGGTCGCATAAATCCTCGCCTTTTGGTTATCGGTTTTAAACTGGTGGTCTTTCAGAACGGTTTTACCGACAAATAACTTCGCCAGTGCATTAAGCGCTTCGGTAGGAAAAACCTCGTTGTCGCGGTCAATCTCATTTCCGCATATTGCGATTTTAAAGGCAAATACCTCTTCGCGGGTAAGCGGTTCAAGCGCGTATTTATTTATAAGCGACATTTCGGTTTCGTTAAGCTCAAGACCGCTTATTTTTGCGGCTTTTGTGATAAGCTTGTCCACATCAATCACCTCCCTTATTCTGATATGCCGCTCCCGCCATTTCAACGGGGAGCATTGTGCCGTTGCAAAGCAACTTGTCTCCGCCCGGTACAGAAGGTTTGTCGAGAAACACCCTCGCTTCATTAGGCGTATAAAGCGAACCCTGCACCGCATTTCGCAAGCTTTCGATTTGAGTTTTGAGGTCAGCGCGGAGAATGACCGAAACATTGAATTTCGGATAATATCCGTTTGCCACGTCGTTATCGGTCAACAGCTTGTTGCTGATTTCCTCTTCATACTGCTTTAAGATATAAAGCAAGGTATCAACATAAAAGGCGAGCTGCTGCGCTTCTGCACTGGCATAGCTTGACTTTTCATAATCGTTTATCTGATTCGGCTTGATACCGAATGCCGCCGCAATCTGTAGGGCTGAATATTTTTTGAGCTCTATAAACTGATTGTCCGCAAGGTTGGTGTTAAGCGTGGTTAGCGTTGTACCTGCGGGAATGGGAATTATCCTCTTGACATCCTCGATTTTTCCGGTTGCATATTCTTCAATGTTTTGGACAAAGGTTTTTACCAAACTGTCGTTAATATTTCCGGTATATTGGACAACGGCTTTAGCCGTAAAAGCATTTTCAAAGAGTCCGTTAAGCATTTTTTGAGATTTCAAGGCTCCGCCGATTGTGCCGCTTAGCTGGTCCCTTACGGATATACCTTCAATACCGTTGAGACTCGCCGAGTTTTTAAAGTGCATTATCGAATCATACGGTATTTTGTAGCGCTTTCCGTTTTTTTCGCAGTTATATATATACCACAGCGCATTTTCGGTACCGAATAATCCTCGGTCGTCTATCCAAACCTCAACGCACTCAGGCGATAAATACCACAGATTTGTATTCTGCCCCGCTCCCGTTATCCAAACATAGGAGTTGCCGTAATGGTTTCGAGCATATTCCACGGTCGACCAGAAGTGGGTGGCGGTCATATATGGGTTTGGCTTACAGGAAAGAACGTTATAGAGCGAGTGTTTATATGCTTTCACAACTCCGCCGTCCTCGGTGTGCTGTAAAAGCTTTAACGGTAGCTTTCCGACCGCTTCGGACAGAATTTTGAGGCAAGCGAAATATGTAGCTTCGGAAAGCGCGTCTTTTTCTACGCCGCCCAAATTCAAAAAATCAATCAACTGTTGAAGAGTCATTGTCTGCGCTGATTTTTTCTTAAATATTCCCATTTATACACCTTCTTTCGGCTTATCCCAGCCCATCATTTTAAGATAATCTTTCATTGCTTCCTCAACGTTTACCGCTTTGGAGTTGGCAATAGCAAGCTTATGGCTGCATATTGTTGCGTCGCAGGGGTCTATTCGCTTTTCTCGGCGGGTTTTGTCAAGTTTAATTTCGCCGAAAGAATTACTAACTTT
>JAEDNG010000114.1 GCA_016302625.1 Clostridiaceae bacterium | reverse complement strand
AAAGAAAAGCCGCCTTGAGCCCGGAAAAATGTTGCTTGTAGATACCGTGGCAAAGCGAATTGTGTCGGACGAGGAATGTAAAAAATACTATGCGACAAGAAAGCCCTACGGCGAGTGGCTTGACCAGAATCTCGTGCGGCTTGACGAGCTTAAAATGCCCAACTGCCGCATTGAGCGCTACGACCAGCAGACGAGAGACAGACTTTATAAGGCGTTCGGCTATACCTATGAGGATATTAAGGACGCTATAATTCCTATGGCGAAGAACGGCGCGGAGGCGACCGCCGCCATGGGTACGGATATTCCGCTTGCAATGCTTTCCGAAAAGCATCAGCCCCTCTTTAACTATTTCAAACAGCTTTTCGCGCAGGTTACAAATCCGCCTATCGACGCTATCCGCGAGGAGGTTGTGACAGATACGAGCGTATATGTCGGCTCGGACGGAAACCTGCTTGAGGAAAAGGCATCTAACTGCGTTGTACTTGAAATCCCCAACCCGATTATCACCTCGGCGGAGCTTGTTAAGATTAAGGCAATCGACCGCGCGGGCTTTAAGGTTGAGACCGTTTCTCTGCTTTACTATAAAAATACTCCGCTTGAGCGCGCGCTCGACCATTTGTTTGTGGAGTGCGACCGCGCCTACAAAAACGGAGCTAATATTCTTATTCTTTCCGACCGAGGAGTGGACGAAAACCACGTCGCTATTCCGTCTTTACTTGCTGTTTCGGCGATTGAACAGCACCTTATCCGCACTAAAAAGCGCACCGCGCTGTCGGTAATTCTTGAAAGCGCAGAGCCGCGCGACGTTCACCAGTTCGCAACCCTTTTAGGCTACGGCGCAAGGGCGGTAAACCCCTATCTTGCCGAGGAATGTATTACAGAGCTTATTGACAGAAAGCTGCTTGACAAGGACTATCACACCGCTATACGCGACTACAATAACGCAATACTTCACGGTATCGTCAAAATCGCTTCTAAAATGGGTATTTCCACAATTCAGTCCTACCAGTCCTCACAGATATTCGAAGCTATCGGCATAAAGAAGGAGGTTATCGACCGCTACTTTACAAATACCGTAAGCCGCGTCGGCGGAATAGGACTTGAAGAGATAAACGAGGGGGTTGAATACCGCCACAGCCACGCCTTTGACCCGTTGGGACTTGGCGTTGACACCACGCTCGACAGCGTGGGCGAGCATAAGCTCCGCTCGGGTGTTGACAAGGAAGACCATATGTATAACCCCGAGACTGTCATAGCCCTTCGAGAGGCAACACAGTTAGGCTCTTATGAGCGGTTTAAGGAGTACACCGCTATGGTGGATAACGAAAGACGTCCCCACACCCTGCGCGGTCTTCTTGATTTCAACACTGAAAATGCAACCCCCGTATCGCTTGATGAGGTTGAGCCTGTAAGCGAGATTGTAAAACGCTTTAAGACGGGCGCTATGTCCTACGGCTCGATTTCCGAAGAGGCGCACGAGTGTATGGCGATTGCGATGAACCGCTTAGGCGGCAAGTCAAACTCGGGCGAGGGCGGCGAAAAGCCTGAGAGACTGGGTACAGAGCGCAACAGCGCGATTAAGCAGGTAGCCTCGGGCAGATTCGGCGTAACAAGCGAATATTTGGTTTCCGCAAAGGAAATTCAGATTAAAATGGCGCAGGGCGCAAAGCCGGGTGAGGGCGGACATTTGCCCGGTAAAAAGGTTTACCCGTGGATTGCTAAAACCCGTTATTCCACCCCGGGCGTTTCGCTTATCTCGCCCCCGCCGCACCACGATATTTATTCAATTGAGGACTTAGCACAGCTTATCTTCGACCTTAAAAACGCCAATCGAGATGCCAGAATTTCGGTAAAGCTTGTGTCGGAAGCGGGTGTCGGCACAATTGCCGCAGGCGTTGCAAAGGCGGGCGCACAGGTAGTGCTTATCTCCGGTTATGACGGCGGCACGGGCGCGGCTCCCCAAAGCTCCATTCACAACGCGGGGCTTCCGTGGGAATTAGGTCTTGCCGAGGCGCACCAGACGCTTATAAGCAACGGGCTGCGTTCAAGGGTTATCCTTGAAACCGACGGCAAGCTGATGAGCGGCAGAGATGTTGCAATAGCGGCAATTCTCGGTGCGGAGGAATTTGGTTTCGCCACCGCTCCGCTTATCACAATGGGCTGTATTATGATGCGCGTATGCAATCTTGATACCTGCCCCTGCGGCGTAGCCACACAAAATCCCGAGCTTAGAAAGCGCTTCTGCGGAAGACCGGAATATGTTATGAACTTTATGAACTATATCGCCGAAGAACTGCGCGAGATTATGGCTTCTTTAGGGGTAAGAACCGTAGAGGAGTTAGTCGGCAGAACCGATTTAATCAAGGTTCGCGAAAAAACCGTTACCAAGCGCGCCGCGATGGCGGATCTTTCGCAGATTTTATACAATGTTGGCGCTCCCTCAGAGGAAAAGCATTTCAGAAAAGAAAACGTATATAATTTTGAACTTGAAAAGACTGTGGACGAGAGCGTTATAATCCCCGCCTTTAAGACTGCCCTTAAAACAGGCAAGCCTAAGACTATAAAGGTCGAGGTTTCAAGCACAAACCGTACCGTCGGTACGATTTTCGGCTCGGAAATTACCAAGAAATACAAAAACACCCTGCCGGACGACACCTATACCATAGAATGTCACGGCGGCGGCGGTCAGTCCTTCGGCGCGTTTATTCCGAAAGGGCTTACAATCCGTCTTACGGGCGACAGCAACGACTATTTCGGCAAGGGGCTCTCGGGCGGCAAGCTTATAGTAAAGCCCGACGATAACGCCGCTTACAAAGCGGAGGAAAACATTATTATAGGAAATGTCGCCCTTTACGGCGCGACCTCGGGCGAGGCTTACATTAACGGTATCGCGGGAGAGCGCTTCTGCGTGCGAAATTCAGGCGCGTACGCTGTCTGCGAGGGCACGGGCGACCACGGCTGCGAATATATGACAGGCGGCAGAGCCGTTATCTTAGGACCTACCGGCAAAAACTTTGCCGCGGGTATGAGCGGCGGCATCGCATACGTGTTAGACGAAAATTACGATTTCTATCTGCGGCTTAATAAAGCGCTTGTCACTATGACGGGTGTTGAGGAAAAGCACGATATTGAGGAGCTGCGCTCGATGATTGAAAAGCACGTTGAGGCAACAGGCTCACCAAAGGGTAAACGTATACTTCACGATTTTGCGAATTACCTGCCTTACTTTAAAAAGATTGTGCCTAACGATTACAGCCGTATGCTCGGCGAGATAAGCCGCTTTGAGGAAAAGGGTCTTTCCCGCGACGAGGCGGAGCTTGAAGCCTTCTACTCGGTGCAGAATTAAGGGGGGATAACAATGGGAAAGGCAACAGGATTTTTAGATTACGACAGAAAAGAAAACAAGGCTGTCGAGCCTACAGACAGAATTAAGAATTTTAAGGAATTTCATTCAGGGTTGGCAAAGCCGCAGAGGCAGTCGCAGGGAGCAAGGTGTATGAACTGCGGTGTGCCGTTCTGCCAGTCGGCTATGAAACTCTCCGGTATGGTTTCGGGCTGTCCGCTTCACAACCTTATACCCGAGTGGAACGACGAGATATTTAAGGGCAACTGGGAAAATGCCCTTGCAAGGCTTACAAAGACCAACAGCTTTCCCGAATTTACGGGTAGGGTATGTCCGGCGCTCTGTGAGGCGGCATGCTCCTGCGGGCTTTACGGCGACCCCGTAACCGTCAAGGAAAATGAGCTTGCGATAATCGAAAACGGCTTTAAAAACGGCTTTGTAAAGCCCGTTATCCCCGAGGTAAGAACGGGTAAAAGAGTAGCGGTTATAGGCTCGGGCCCATCGGGACTTGCCTGTGCCGAGCGCCTTAATAAACGCGGACATTCGGTTGTAGTCTACGAAAAGGACGACCGTATAGGCGGACTTTTAATGTACGGAATACCGAATATGAAGCTTGAAAAGAATATTGTTGACCGCCGAGTTAACTTAATGAAAAAAGAGGGCGTTGTCTTTAAAACAGGCGTGGACGTCGGCAAGGATATAACCGCCGAAGAACTGACAAAAGAATATGATGCGGTTGTGCTGTGCTGCGGCGCGGGCAATCCGCGCGACCTTAAGGTTCAAAACCGAGAG
>JAEDNG010000113.1 GCA_016302625.1 Clostridiaceae bacterium | reverse complement strand
GCAACGTTAAGCTTAATTCCGGGGCCCATAGTAGTTGCGATAACGCAGGACTTTATATACTGACCCTTTGTTGACGCCGGTTTAGCCTTAACGATAGCCGACATAAGAGCGTCAAGATTCTCTTTGAGCTTTTCATCGCCGAAGGAAACCTTGCCGATTGGGCAGTGAATGATGTTGGTCTTGTCGAGACGATACTCGATTTTACCGGCTTTAGCCTCGGTAACAGCCTTGGCAACGTCGGGTGTAACAGTACCTGCTTTCGGTGTCGGCATAAGACCGCGGGGGCCTAAAACCTTACCGAGACGTCCCACAACGCCCATCATATCGGGTGTTGCGATTACAACGTCAAAATCAAGCCAGTTTTCATTCTGAATTTTAGCGACAAGCTCTTCAGCGCCTACATAATCAGCGCCTGCCTCTTTGGCGGCGTCCGCCTTATCTCCCTTGGCAAAAACCAAGGTTCTGACAGTTTTACCGGTTCCGTTCGGAAGAATAACCGCGCCTCTGACCTGCTGGTCTGCATGACGTGAGTCTACGCCGAGACGGACATGAATTTCAACTGTCTCATCGAATTTAGCCGTGCCTGTCTTAACAGCGACTGCAACAGCTTCGTCTACATCGTAAAGCTTACCTGTTTCGATAAGCTTTGCGCTTTCATTATATTTTTTTCCGTGTTTCATTGTTTACCTCCCAATAAGTGGTTAAATCGGAATTTTCCTCCCACAAGAGAGAATCAATCGACAACTTCAATACCCATGCTGCGAGCTGTACCGGCTATCATGCTCATAGCCGATTCGATGCTTGCCGCATTAAGGTCGGGCATTTTTGTTTCAGCGATCTTCTTTACTTGCTCTCTGGTGATCTTGGCAACCTTTGTTTTGTTAGGTGTGCCGGAAGCACTTTCAATACCGCAAGCCTTCTTAATAAGAACGGCAGCGGGCGGAGTCTTTGTGATGAAGCTGAACGAACGGTCCGCATAAACGGTAATAACAACCGGAATAATAAGACCCGCGTCATTCTTTGTTCTTTCGTTAAACTCCTTGGTGAACGCCATGATGTTGACGCCGTGCTGACCGAGAGCAGGACCTACCGGGGGAGCCGGTGTAGCCTTACCTGCCGGGATCTGAAGCTTAATGTAACCTGTGATTTTCTGAGCCATTTATCTGCACCTCCATTATTCGTGGTAACAGCATCTTGCGATGCTTGTCGGAACGGTCATATTCCGTCCCTCCCACCGTGGCACTAACCTGTGCCGGGGTAACCGTCCGTAATAAGAACGAACGTTAATAAGCATTTCTGCAAATTAATAAATTAATCGTCAAGCGAAATCTGGTCAAGCTCAAACTCAACCGGAGTTTCCCTTCCGAACATTGAGAGCGCCACACAAACATTATTATTGGCAGTATCAACCGATTTTACCACGCCTGTGTAACCCTCAAGCGGACCGCTGATAATTTTAACATTATCGCCCGCCGAATAGCCGACCTCAACGCTGTGCTTTTCAACGCCGAGAGCAACAACCTCTTCATCAGTCAGCGGAACCGGCTTTGAAGCAGGTCCCACAAAGCCCGTGCAGCCGCGAATGTTTCTTACAACATACCAGCTGTCATCGGTAACAATCATCTTAATAAGCACATAACCCGGGAAAATTTTGCGCTCAACCTCGCGCTTTTTATCTTCCTTGATTTCGGTGACTGTTTCGGTAGGAATTCTTATATCCTGTATCAAATCCTGCATACCGCGGCTTTCCACCATGGTCGCGAGATCGCTTGCTACCTTATTTTCATATCCTGAATAGGTATGAACGACATACCATTTAGCTTCTTGTGTTTCAGCCATGATTTACCTCCGGTGCTTACGCGCCCAAAATAAGGGTGAGAAGCTTACCGAGACCGAAATCAACAAGCCAGATGAAAACACCGATTATAAGGCACATGATAAGCACGATAACCGTGTTTTTAACAACGTCTTTCCAACCGGGCCATACAATTTTCTTGATTTCGCTCTTATAGTCGCGGAAGAAACGTATAATACGTTTGGGTATCGTGAGCTTTTCGCCCTTTGAAGCCAAGACTTCAAGATAATCGTCAATAAGCAAATACGCTACGGCGAACGCGGTAAACACAAAGAGCGCTATCGCGGTGATAAGCACAAAATGTGAATAAGTAATACCGGATACGTCGGGCAACGGACGCTTGTCAACAAATTTGTAAGGATTGCTTAATGCAATGACAAGCATATAAACCGCGTCAATAACTGCGACGCCGGGGGCGAAATAGCGAAGCTTTTTGGACTTGAACGAAAATGCGCTGAGTATAAGCGAAAGAACGGTCAGCCAGAAACAGAAGAGAATATCGGACGATTTTGCCATATCGTACTCTGTGCCGGCAACGGTTATTTTGCTGCCGAAAGCAAGCTGAGCGCCGACAAGATTTACATTGTTGCCTCCGCTTACGACTGTGGCAAAGGTGGTAAAGAACAGTACGAGTGAACCGAGTCCGAATACAACAGCCAATATCTGGCAGATTCTATTTACAGTTTTCATCCGTACATCCTCCTACTTCGTCTCTTTGTGTAGGGTGTGCTTCTTACAGAACCTACAATATTTGTTCATTTCAAGCCTATCGGGATCGTTTTTCTTGTTTTTCATTGTGTTGTAATTGCGCTGCTTGCATTCTGTGCATGCAAGTGTGATTTTGACTCTCATAACGGCACCTCCCGCTTTACGGAAATATTTTTTGCTTTTACCCTGACTGCCGGAAACCGGCAACGTAAAAGTAAACGCCTCCCTCGGTCTTGCAGCGGACTGACGTACCTGCACACAACATTTAGATATGTGCAGAAAGCACTGTACAACATATTCCGATGCGATTTTAACCGGTTCTTTTACAAAAAAAAAAGAACCCTTTAGAGGTGATAATATTATAGCATATATCACCTCTAAGGTCAAGCACTTTTTAAGGGAATTTAATTATTTGTGATAGGCACCGCCCGAATTTATTCTGAAAGCACGGTAGAGCTGTTCCAGCAGCAGTATTCTGAAAAGCTGATGGGGAAAGGTCAGCCTTGAAAACGAAAGCTTTTTATCGGCGCGGCGCTTAATCTTATCGGATAAACCGTAAGAACTGCCTATAACAAAGGTTACTGCTTTTCCGAAATCACTGTCCGCTTTAAGTGCGGCGGCAAATTCCTCGCTTGATAGCTGCGCGCCCTCTATACACATGGTGTAAACCGTGCTGTTTTGCGGAATTTTTTTTACTATAAGCTCGTATTCACGGTCTAAAGCCGCGGATATTTCCGCCTCAGAGGGCTTTTCGGGAAGCTTTACAGGCTCTATTTCAATTATTTTAAGGTCGCAGTATCCCTTTAAGCGTTTAATGTATTCGTCCGAAGCCTCGCGAAGATACTTTTCCTTTAATCCCGCAAGGGCTATAACCGTAATTTTCATCATACGACAGTCACCCTGTTGTCAGAGGGGGCGGCGACGGTGAGAATATAATCCCTGCCGTTCATGGCGCCCGTGTCGATAAGCGCCGCCTCCGCGCAGGAAAGCGCCAGCAGAGGCGTGTTGTTCTTCTGACTTAAATGCCCTAAAATAAAACGCTTTGTACCGTTCTTAAGAAGATTGGGAAGCTCAGCGGCGCAGGCGTTATTGGAAATATGCCCCGTATCCGACATTATCCGCATTTTAAGCACATTAGGATAGGGCCCGGTTTTGAGCATGTCAATATCATGGTTTGATTCAAGCAATACCGCGTCGCTCCCGCTTATGGCTTTCCGCACCGTATCGGTCACAACCCCAAGGTCGGTGCAAACCGAGATTTTGCGGTTATCGGGCAAAAGGAATGTATAACCGCTCGACCCTGCGCAGTCATGGCTTGTGGCAAAGCGTGAAATTTCCATTCCGTGAATTTCAAGCGTACTGCTGTCAATAACACGCGTTTCGGTGTGAGCGGGAATACTATTTGCGGAAATAAGCGCTTCAAGGGTCTCGCAAGACGCGATTACCGCGGCATGTGTACTGTTTAATAACGCTTTAAGACCCTTTACATGGTCAATGTGCTCGTGTGTGATAAGTACCGCCGCAATTTCTTCAATTTTTCCTCCGGCATTTGTAATTGCTGCCGAAAGGCGCTTAAAAGATGCTCCCGCGTCTACAAGAACCGCGCCCGAGGGAGAGGCTATATATGTACTGTTTC
>JAEDNG010000112.1 GCA_016302625.1 Clostridiaceae bacterium | reverse complement strand
TGTGTCTTGGAAAGAAATGGTGATTATTATGCATCTGCAGGAATCCGGCGAGATGTATCTGGAAACTATATATATTCTGTCTGAAAAAGGCAATCCCGTCCGCTCCATAGATGTCGGCGAGTATATGGGTTTTTCAAAGCCCAGCGTAAGCCGTGCTGTCGGAATTTTGAAAAAAGGAGGCTATGTTGTCGCCGATAAAGAGGGATATTTGTCTCTTACCGACTCCGGTCTTGAAATTGCGCGGAAGATTTATGAAAGGCATACCATGCTGACGGATTTTCTTGTCCGACTGGGTGTTGACAGGGATACCGCCGCGGAAGACGCCTGCAAGATAGAGCACGATATCAGCGACGATACTTTCAATGCTTTGAAACGGCATGCAAATATGCACAGTGAAGATTAATTATTTCTAAAACAAAAAGCCCGCCAGATTATATAACCTGACGGGTACATTTTTTGCTGTAAATTATTTTACCATGCTTGCAACTTCAGCGGCGAAATCGTCGGAACGCTTTTCAATTCCCTCGCCCTTTTCAAAGCGAACAAAAGCGGAAATCTTGATATCAGCGCCTAAAGCCTTTGCGGTGTTTTCAACATACTTGCCGACGGAAATATCGCCGTCCATAACAAACTGCTGTTCAACAAGGCAGTTTTCCTTGTAATACTTGCCGATCTTACCCTCAACGATCTTGCCGAGAACCGCCTCCGGCTTGTTAGCCATTTTCGGATCCTCTTTCATCTGAGCGATAAGGATTTCCTTTTCCTTTTGGAGAACCTCGGCGGGAACCGAAGCTTCGTCAAGATATCCGGGATTCATAGCGGCAATCTGCATTGCAACATTTTTACCCATGGCAACAAATTCGGCATTGTCGACATCAAGCTCGGTATCAAATTTAACGAGAACGCCGATTTTGCCTCCTGCGTGAACATAAGATACAACCTTGCCCTCAAAGCGAGCGAAACGGCGAACCTTGATATTCTCGCGAACCGCAAGGAATAATTCCTGAACCTTTTCCTCAACGGTCTTGCCGTCCTTTTTGCAGGTGAGAAGAGCCTCAACGTCAGCCGGATTCTGCTCGGCGGCGATTTCGGCAATCTCGGCGGCAAGCGCCTTAAAGCCGTCGCCGTTAGCAACGAAATCGGTCTCGCTGTTAAGCTCTACAACGGCGCCAACGCCGTTCTTTGTATATGCGCATACAGTACCCTCGGCGGCAACACGGCTTGCTTTCTTAGCCTGCGAAGCCAAGCCCTTCTCGCGAAGATAATCGGCGGCGGCGTCCATATTTCCGTCGCACTCGACAAGAGCCTTTTTGCAGTCCATCATACCGCAGCCGGTTTTCTCTCTTAAAGCCTGTACGTCTTTAGCGGTAAAAGCCATTTTAGTTTCCTCCTATAAATAATATCAGCCGTAAAATTATTCGGCGGCTTCCTCTGTAGTTTCCTCAACCGGAGCTTCTTCTTCGGTCTCTTCTGTCTCCTCGACAGCGGCTGTGCCCATTTCAGAGCCCTGTCTGCCCTCGATAACGGCGGCCGCCATGGTCTCGGCTATGAGCTTAACCGCACGGATAGCGTCGTCGTTTCCGGGGATAACGGCGTCGATTTCATCCGGGTCACAGTTGGTGTCTACGATAGCGATAATCGGAATACCGAGCTTCTTAGCCTCGGCAACCGCGATTCTCTCCTTGCGCGGGTCAACGATAAAGAGCGCGCCGGGGAGCTTCTTCATTTCCTGAATTCCGCCTAAGAACTTCTCAAGCTTTTCAATCTCAAGATTGAGCTTTACAACCTCTTTTTTGGGGAGAAGTTCAAAGGTTCCGTCGTCTCTCATGTTGCGGAGCTGATTAAGTCTTGCAATTCTGGTGCGGATTGTGGTAAAATTAGTTAACATACCGCCGAGCCAACGTGCGTTGACATAAGGCATGCCGCAGTGCTCCGCTTCTTCCTTGATGGAATCCTGAGCCTGCTTCTTTGTTCCGACGAAAAGAATGTCTCCGCCGTCAGCCACGATGTCACGTGCGAACATGTAAGCCTCGTTGAGCTTTTTAACGGTCTTCTGAAGGTCGATAATGTAAATCCCGTTACGCTCGGTGAAAATGTACTCCGCCATTTTCGGGTTCCAGCGTCTTGTCTGATGTCCGAAATGAACACCGGCTTCAAGAAGCTGTTTCATTGATACTACTGCCATTTGTTTTTCCTCCTAAGGTTTTTCCTCCATCCCGATATTTACCGGAAATTCCGTTTCGGAACACCTTACCGTTAATAATCGGAATGTGTGTTTTTATTACTGCCCATACCGGACAGCCGATAGATTATATCATATTTTATCTGTAAAATCAAGCTTTTTTCGCCTAAACTTTTAAAATACTGTTATTTTACTATATAGTTTTAATATTATATTATAATTTCTTATTCTTTAGTCAGTTGACAAGCTGACCGAATATGTTATAATTTACTAAATATATAAAAGGAAAGGGAGTAAAAGCATGGCTTATTATTTCAGCGAAGTTTCGCACACATTTAACGAATATCTTTTAGTACCGGGTTATTCGTCTGCGGAGTGTATTCCGGCAAACGTCAGTTTGAGGACTCCGCTTGTCAAGTTCAAAAAAGGTGAGGAGCCGGCAATTTCCATGAATATTCCGCTGACCTCGGCTATAATGCAGTCGGTTTCGGGCGACAGGCTCGCCGTGGCTTTAGCGCGCGAGGGCGGCGTTTCCTTTATTTACGGCTCGCAGTCGATAGCGGACGAAGCTGCAATGGTTGAGCGTGCAAAATCGTATAAGGCGGGATTTGTTGTAAGCGAATCTAACGTTACTCCCGAAAGCACCCTCTTAGATATACTTGAGCTTAAAGCCAAAAACGGTCATTCTACCGTCGCTGTAACCTCTGACGGACAGCCTGACGGGAAGCTTTTAGGCATTGTTACAAGCCGCGATTACAGGGTCAGCCGTATGTCCGAAGATACAAAGGTTAAGGATTTCATGACCCCGCTTTCCTCCCTTGTAGTAGGCGAGGAGGACACCACCCTTAAACAGGCTAACGATATCATCTGGGAGCACAAATTAAACTCTTTGCCGATTGTAGATAAGAACGGAAATTTAAAATATTTCGTATTCAGAAAGGACTATGACGCGCACAAGGAAAATCCTAACGAGCTGCTTGACAGCCAAAAGCGCTATATTGTCGGCGCGGGTATCAACACAAGGGATTATGAAGAGCGTATTCCCGCTCTGCTCGCCGCAGGGGCTGACGTGCTTTGCATAGATTCCTCCGAGGGATTTAGCGAATGGCAGGCAAGAACCCTTAAATTTGTCCGCGAAAAATACGGCGACACCGTGAAAATAGGGGCAGGCAACGTTGTCGACCGCGAAGGATTTTTATTCCTTGCCAAGGCAGGAGCCGATTTTGTCAAGGTAGGTATCGGCGGCGGCTCTATCTGCATTACGCGTGAAACAAAGGGCATAGGCAGAGGACAGGCTACCGCGCTTATCGAGGTCTGCAAGGCAAGAGATGAATATTTCGAAGAAACCGGAGTTTACGTTCCGGTCTGCTCTGACGGAGGAATCGTTCACGACCATCACATGACGTTAGCTCTTGCAATGGGTGCGGATTTCATGATGTTAGGCCGTTATTTCGCCCGCTTTGACGAAAGCCCGACAAATAAAATCACCATAAACGGAAATTATTATAAGGAATACTGGGGCGAGGGCTCAAACAGAGCGAGAAACTGGCAGCGCTACGATTTGGGCGGCGACAAAAAGCTCTCGTTCGAGGAGGGCGTCGACTCTTACGTCCCCTATGCCGGAAGTCTTAAGGACAATGTTAAGCTTTCCCTTTCAAAGGTTAAGTCCACCATGTGCAACTGCGGAGCGCTAACGATTCCCGAGCTTCAGAAAAAGGCAAAGCTTACCCTTGTATCCGCCACCAGCATAATCGAAGGCGGCGCGCATGACGTTATCCAGAAAGAAACCTCGACCGGCACCGTAAAATAGTATTTCAGAAAAGTAATTGCCGCCGAAAATCCGGCGCAGATGCTTTCGGAAATATAAATCCTACTTCGCAGAGTCAGCCGCGACGCAAAATTCCATATTTTGTCAATTTTTTAAAATAACACCGCATCCTCCGAATGGGGTTTTACTTATCAGAATTTTTCCGCGGGTGTGCTGATAAGGTACATTCAGATAAAAAAGTACAAAAAAATAACGAC
>JAEDNG010000111.1 GCA_016302625.1 Clostridiaceae bacterium | reverse complement strand
GCCACAAGCTTCTGCGCCGAAATATACATTATCGAAAATCCGTTGTTGATAATGGAGTTAAGCTCCTTGTTAAGCCGCTTTTCAACCACCTCGGGCAGATTTTCGCCGTAGATTTTGTGCGCGGTGTCCCAGCAAATGTTTCTGAGCATATCATCTGAGCCCTCGATTACCGGCGGATAGCTCCCCTCGGGTACGGGGATAACGTTATCGTCAATCATATCGGCGATTTTATTCGGATTGTCGATTACAAATTCCTTTGCACGGTCTCCGAAATAATCGAAATCCTTTAGCATTTCATCGGTGGTTTTAAGGTAAAGCGGCGCCTGATTGTCGAAATCGTCAAAGCCCTGACCCGCCATTAAAATTTTGCGGATTATTTCGTCGCTCTTTTTAAGAAAATGCACATCGCCCGTAGCGACGACCGGCTTGCCTAATTCGTCCGCTATTTCCACAACCTTGCGGTTAAAGTCCTTTATCACTTCAAGGCTTGTCACCTTGCGGAATCGGTTGGGTATAACAGCGCCGGTCTTTTTGTCCTTTTTATCAGGATATGACGACTCGCGCACCATAAACTCGTTGTTGCCGAGCGGCTGAATCTCAAGATAATCGTAGTAGCTCGCTATTCTTATTAATTCCTCGTGCGGCTTTTCGTCGACTATCGCGCGGTACAGCTCACCCTGCTCGCAGGCACTGCCTATAATCAGTCCCTCACGCATTGAATCAAGCTTACTGCGAAGAGTAAGCGGTTTCCCCTTAAAGTCATTAAGATGAGCCTCTGAAACCAGCTTATAAAGATTTTTAAGCCCGACAAGGTTTTTGACGAGAATTATCTGATGATAGCGGTATTTTGCAAGCTGTTTTGCGTTAAGAGACGAAATATCATTGTTGATATCGTCGACAAAATACGCCTCGACCCCGTAAATAACCTTAAACTCGCCGCCGCCTTTTCTAATCCCCTTGACCGCTCCCGCCGCGGCGGGGTATGACTGCACAATACCGTGATCGGTTATCGCGACCGCCTTATGCCCCCATTCATAGGCTTGCTTAACAATAAGGTCGGCGCCCGAAACCGCGTCCTTTGCGGACATATTGGTATGGCAATGAAGCTCTACCCGCTTTTCGCCCTCATGCTCGTCCTTTTCGGTATACTTTTGCAAAAGTGCCATAGCCTTGGGCTTTACCCTGAACTCATTTTTATAGTTATCAAATTCATATGTACCGTTTACAAGAATAAAAGCGCCGTCCTTTATCGGCGCGACCTCGCCCATGCGCTTTGGATCGACAAACATAGAAGCGGTAAGCGAATTTGTGTAGTCGCTGAAAGAAAAGGTGAGAATATTCGTTTCGCCGCGCTTGGTGTTAATGGTTCGCACCTCGGTGCCGAAAACCTCGCCCCAGCAACAGATTTCGGTATCACCGTCGGTTACCTCAATCATATTTTTGGTATTGTTATCAATCCGCCTGCCGTAAAAAAGCTGCGGATTGTCAAGATATACTATTCCGTTTTCGGGCTTTGCGTCCCGCTTTTCGAATTTAATTTCCTTTTTTGGAGCTGAAGGCTTGTCCTGCGGCGCGGGTTTACGTGACGGCTCTCTTTGGACGGGCGGCTCTTCGGGCGGCTTTTCCATTTCCACGTCATCAAGCTGTCCTGAGAAAGAAACGGTTATATCCTTGCCGAAACGGGTTTTAACAATCGCTTTAAAGGAGTTTTCAAAGCCGCTTTCGGTAATTTTCTTAAAGCCGCCGTATTTTAGGGTTATTCCCACATTTCCGTCGGTAAATTCAAACTCCGCGCCGTTAAAATAACCGTTGAGCGCCGCATTTTTTACCTTTATTTCAGAGATTATATCGGCGCAGGCGGTGCTGTCAAGCGCGTCTCCGGCGAAAACGCAGGAAACAGAGCATTCTGTAAGCCTTAGAGCTAAAATAAGCGCGTCGCCCAGTTGCCGCTGATTTTCCCTTGTTATGTAATTTTCAGATTTTAAGACAAGCGAAAGGGTGCGTTCGTCGGTTTCAAGACTGCAACGCTCAATTTCGCAGTTATTAAAAATTCCGGCGATTTCGGTGTTTACAAATGCGCCGAAAATTTCCGAAAATAAAGCCTTTCCCACTTTTTACACTCCGTTTTTTACATTCTTTCAATTTCCGCCAAAAGCTCGTCAAGCAGATTTTCTTCGGGAATTTTGCGTATTATTTCTCCGTTTTTGAAGAGTACTCCGCAGCCGTCGCCCCCGGCTATGCCTAAATCCGCTTCTTTTGCTTCACCCGGCCCGTTCACAACGCAGCCCATTATCGCGACGGTGATATCTTTTGAACAATTTGACAGCCGCTTTTCTGCCTCTTTTGCAATTCCTATTAGGTCTATCTTTGTTCTGCCGCAGGTGGGGCAGGAAACAAATTTTATTCCGCCCTTTTTAAGTCCCAAAGCCTTTAAAATCCGCTTGCCGGCTTCAACCTCTTTTACGGGATTGTCTGTAAGAGAGACGCGGATGGTGTTTCCTATTCCTCTTAATAGCAGTCCGCCTATTCCGGCGGCGGATTTGACGGTGCCCATTTCAGCCGTTCCCGCCTCGGTCACACCCAAATGCAAAGGATAGGGACATTTTTCTGCCGCAAGCTCATACGCTTTATACATTTTAACAACGTCCGAGCTTTTAAGGGAGAGCACAATATCGTCAAAATCGAATTTTTCGAGCAATGAAATATGATAAAGCCCGCTTTCGACCATAGCCTCCGGAGTAGGCGAGCCGTATTTCGCAAGTATGCTCTTTTCAAGCGAGCCGGAATTAACGCCTATTCTTATAGGAACTCCCGCCGTTTTACACGCATTCGCTACAAGCTTTACCTTGCCGTCGTCGCCGATATTTCCGGGGTTAATTCTTATTTTATCCGCCCCCGCGGCGACGCTTTCAAGCGCTAATCTGTAATCGAAATGAATATCCGCTACAACAGGAATAGTAACATTTTCTTTAATTGCCGACAGCGTTTTTACGCTTTCTTTATCGGGCACCGAAACGCGGATAATATCACAGCCCGCGTTTTCAAGCTCCTTTGCCTGACTGATGTTACCCTCAATATCGTGTGCCGGAACGCAAAGCATTGACTGCACCGATACCGGCGCGCCGCCGCCGATTGCAACCTTTCCGGCAAACACCTTTTTTGTTTTATCGTTCGTATACAAAATTAATCACCCTGTAATCAAAGACCATATGTCCTTAGCCGTTATAAGCAGCATAAATCCGATCAAAATGACAAAGCCTATCGCGTGTACCATAGCCTCGTACTTTTGCGGCACAGGCTTGCGGAAAATCATTTCTATCAGTATAAACAGCAGTCTGCCGCCGTCAAGCGCAGGGATAGGCAGCAGGTTGAATATACCGAGGTTAATGGTTATAAGCGCCATTATGGGCAGTAAATTTGCAAGGCTTGCCTTTGCCGCCGAGCCTATTGCCACAGTTACACCGACAGGACCCGAAACCGCGCTGATACCGTATTTTCCGCTCACAAGGTCGATAAGCGAACGCCAGATTACCGCACAGTAAGAAAGAGACATGTCAAAGGTCTGTTTTATATAAGAGCCGACGGTTTTCTCAATTCCGTAAACGTAAAAATCGACCGTCAGATAGCTTATTCCGTTTTCCTCCTCGGCATCAAAGGTCACATCCTTAAGCGTCAACCTTTCGCCGTCACGCTTTACTAACATATCAACCTTGCCGTCCTTTACGTTTGTAAAGGCATAGCTTAAATCATAGGTGGTAAATATTTTTCTGCCGTCCACCTCTATTATTTTATCATTAACTTGAAGTCCGCTTTGCTCGCTTACGGCGTTTTCCTTAAATTCGGCAACGACGGTCGAGTTAAACCTTTTCTGCGGAGCCAAAACAATCGCCACGATTATAAGACCAAGCAAAAGGTTAAAGGTCGCGCCCATAGCAACAATTATAAATCTGCGCCAGGGCTTTTTATTGCAGAAAGCGCGCTCGTCGCCGCTATCCTCGTCCTCGCCCTCCATGGCACAGTAGCCGCCCAAGGGCACTAAATTAAAGGAATACTTTGTTTCTTTTCCCTGTTTTGAAAATAATTTCGGCCCGAAGCCGACCGCAAATTCGTTGACCTTTACGCCTAATAGCTTTGCCGCGATAAAATGCCCGAACTCATGAATTATTATAAGCAGTAAAAACAGTATTATTGCTACAAGATAAGGCCACACATTACCCCATACGTT
>JAEDNG010000110.1 GCA_016302625.1 Clostridiaceae bacterium | reverse complement strand
GCGGCCGATGTGAGAATAAGATACGGCTCGGTCTATAAGACGGACGGCGAGTATATGTGGCTGAATACATCGGCAGATCCGTCGGATACCTCGGCGGTCGAGGCGACAAAGTGTACCTCGGCAAGGATATATGTGTATGACAAAGAGAAAAAGCAGTACACAGTCGGCCGTGCTGCGGACATTGTGGGATATACATCGGATAAGGTTAACTACTCAAAGGCTGTTGTCGTTTACAGCGACAGCTATGCGGAGATAGTTGTATATTAACTGCGAATGGAGCTTGTTGATATGATTGAGGTGAAATGCGTTACAAAAAAGTACGGAAAAATAACGGCGCTGAAAGATTTTTCGTTTTCTCTCGGGAGCGGCGATATAGTAGGCTTCATCGGGCCGAACGGAGCGGGAAAGTCAACCATGATGAAGATAATGACGGGCTGCCTTGCGCCTACGGAGGGCAGCGTTACGATCAACGGGTTTGATATTCTTGATGATCCGATAAAGGCCAAGGAAAATATAGGCTATCTTCCGGAGAAGCCGCCGCTTTATCCCAGGTTCACCGTTTCGGAGTACCTGAACACAATCTTTGATATAAAGCAGCTTAAGGTCAACAGGAAGGAGCGGATAGGCGAAGTGATTGAGCTTACCGGACTTTCCGGGGTTGCAAAAAGAAGGATAGGAAATCTTTCAAACGGATACTGCCAGAGAATAGGACTGGCGCAGGCAATTCTTTCATATCCTCCGTTTTTGGTGCTTGACGAGCCGACAAGCGGACTTGACCCGGCGCAGAAGCGCGATATGCTTAAGCTTGTTAAAAAATTAAGCAAAACCGGCGGAATAATTTTAAGCTCACATATTTTATCCGAAATTGATTCCGTTTGCAATAAAATTCTGATGATAAACAAGGGCAGCCTTGTAAGCTTCGGCGATAAGGATGAGCTTGGGTTAAAAAAGAATGACGACAGGCAGAAGCTCGTTTTAAAGTACGTTGTTTCGGGGGAAAAGGCGGCGGTGCTCGGAGTGCTTTCCGGACTGAGCGGAATTTATGATATAGCCGCCGATGAGAAGGAAGGTGCCACCGAGTGCGTCATAACCGTGTATGACGATATCCGCGAGAAGATTTTTATGCGTCTGTCGCAGCATAAATTGCCGATTTTGACTTGCTTTGTAATGAGCACAGACCTTGAAAACGCCTTTCTTAATATGACATGTGACGAAGCTCAGGACAATAAAAACGGCAGAAAACGGGGGGATACGGCGTGAAAGCAATTTTTCGCAAGGAAATAAAGGCCTATTTTTTATCGATTCAGGGCTATATCTTTATAGGCGTATTCCTGCTAATAGCCGGCTATTACTTTGTCGCGTATAACCTAATGGGCGAGAATGCGGAGATAGGAAACATGCTTGACAATACGATAGTATCGTTTGTGTTTTTGATACCCGTTCTTACGATGCGCCTGTTTGCGGACGAAAAGCATATGAAAACAAGCACGATTTATATGTCGGCACCGCTTAAAACATGGCAGATAGTTATTGGAAAATATCTGGCAGCCTGCTTCGTCTTTACGGCGGCGGTTTTGATGACCCTGTTTTCGGGCATTGCCGTTATGGCGGAGGGAGTACAGACCGTCGGAGAGCTTTTTACGGTTTATGTCGGGTATCTCCTTATCGGATACTGCTTTATATCGGTGGGAATGTTTGTGTCTGCGGCGACCGAAAGCCAGCTTGCGGCTGCGATTATTTCATTCGGAGTATGCTTTATACTCTATCTTGCAGACTGGCTCGGGACTGCGGCAAGCGGAAGAGTCTTTGAGTTCCTTGCCGATATTTTAGGCGTGGCAAGTCACTTTGATAAATTCCTATCCGGGGTGCTTGACGTGACCGATGTAGGCTATTTCATAAGCTTTGCCGCTTTGTTTGTCACCTTCACTATAGTTAAAACGGAAAGTGAGAGGTATAAATGATGGATAATTCAAGTAAGCGGAAAAAGGCAAAAAAAGCAAACGCATGGATTACGGTCATATGCGCCGCGGCAATATTTGTCGTATTCAATATCATGCTTAAAACACTGGCGGAAAAGGTTCAGCTCAGCTTTGATATGACTCCGAATAAGCTGTTTGTGCTGTCTGACGAGACCAATAATTATTTGGATAACTTAGACGAAGAGGTGAGAATGTACTACCTTATCGAGCCGGGAAGCGAAAGCCCGTATGTTACCGAGGTTATCGACAGGTTCGAAAAAAAGTGCGATAAAATTTCGATGAAGAAGGTTGACCCGGTAAAAAATCCCGCATTCGCGTCAAGATATACATCGGACGGCGAGGCGATTCAAAAGGGAACCGTTATTGTGGAAAGCGATAAAAGGTATGTGCCGGTTGACCCGGGTGCTGCGCTTACGATTATCCGCGATAAAAACGGAAATGTGTCGCGCTCGCTCGGATTCTCGCTGGAGCAAAAGCTCACAAATGCGATTGACTTTACGGTTCGCGATTCCAACGTAACGGTCAGGTATGCCGACGGCCACGGTGGCGTATCCTTTGCACTTCCGGCGTCAAAGCTGAGGGCGGAAAATATGGACGTTAAAAAAACGGTTCTGTCCGAGGAGGAAATTACCGCCCAAAACACGGACTTGCTTGTGCTGTTTGGCTTTAAGGAGGATTTGTCGGGCGCAGAGCTCGACAAGGTCAGAGAATACTTAATGGACGGGGGAAGCCTGTTTATTGCGCTTGACCCGGGCGCACACCCGGAAAGTATTTTGAAATTGGCTTCCGACTTCGGTATTACGGTTGATGATAATATGCTTTCTGAGGGCAATAAGGGCGAAGTTATCGGGGGAAACGAGCTTTATCTTATGGCGGTTCCGCAGGAACATAAAATCTGCGATAACCTGAAAAATACAAGTATTCTGTTCCCGTCGGCAAGCTCCCTCGGAATTTCCGATAAGGAGGGGGTCAGAACCTCATATCTTCTGAAAACCAAGGCGTCGGCTGAGGCGCGCGAGCTGCTGAACGGCGACATGGGCAGAAGGCTCAGCGAGGGAAGCTTCGGAATTGCGGCAATGGGTGAGAGCGACACTGCGAAGGTGTTTGTCGCCTCGACGAGCAGGTTTCTTGTACCGGAGGATTCGAGGATAAATAATATATTAAATGCTGTTGACTATCAGAACCGTGAGTTTTTTGTTCAGACGGTAAAATACCTGACGGGGAGCGAAAAGCTGCTTGTGCCGGTTGCCGCAAAGAGCATTGACAGCAGAAATCTTATACTGAGCAATAACAAGAAATTTTTATATATTATTTTGTTCGGGGGGATACTTCCGCTTGCCGTGTTTGCTTTGGGATTTATTCTTTGGCTTAAAAGGAGGAGCTTATGAAACGTTACGGAAGCTCGATTGCGGCGGTGTGCATTTTGGCTGTGATGCTGATTTGCTGGTTTGCGGCCGACAGGATGAAAACAGAGAATAAATTCAACAAAGAGGGAGAAAGATGTGAAATTATAAGCCTTGAGAGAGCCGATATAGAGGAGATTGTTTTTAAAAATCCCGAGGAGGACTTTACGCTTGTAAATGACGGAGACTCGTTTGTCATAAAGGAAAGAAATGTCAAGGCGGACGCGGCGGCGGTAAGTCGGACGCTTGACGGTATCCTGAAAATCGACGGAAAGCTGCTTGCTGAAAGCTGCGTGGATACGGCGCAGTACGGACTTGACAAGCCGAAGGCTGTTGTAGGCTTCAAGACCCGAGAGGGGAATATCACGCTGACGCTCGGCAACCTCACTCCGGCTGAAACGGAGTACTATCTTATGGATGATGACGGCAATCTCTACAGCATTTATACGAGTGCCGGAAGCGGATTGACCTCAAGGAGGTGGCAGTTTACGGATCTGACGCTTTTTGCCTCCGCCTATGACGATATAGAGGGGGTTTCGGTAAGCGGTAAGGACGGGTTTTCGGCAGAAAGGAAAGCAGCGGACGCGTGGAAAATTGAAAGCAAAAAAGAGGGAAGCTATGAGGTGTCAGACGAGAGGTTCCGCTCAAGAATAGGCCTGTACTTTGACAATATGTACGCCAAAAGGCTTGTGACAAACAACGAGAAAAACCGCGCGGCGTACGGGCTTGATTCCCCGGAGGGCATCGTGACAATAACGAATAAAAACGGGGATAAAGCAGAGTTCAAGGTCTTTCGCGATAAGGAAAAGCAGGAAGCCGCCGTTATAAAAAACGACGGAGAGGATATTTATATCACTATTGACAGCTACTTT
>JAEDNG010000109.1 GCA_016302625.1 Clostridiaceae bacterium | reverse complement strand
CGAAAGAATGATATTTACTATTATTCCGAGAATAAGCGAAGATGCGACCGCTGTAATGGTGACCTTGCCGAAATTAAGGGTAAGTCCGCCGATACCCGCGATAAGTATAGCGGATACTACAAAGAGGTTTTTGTTCTCGTTGAGGTCAACCTTCTGGACCATCTTAAGACCGCTTACCGCAATAAAGCCGTAAAGCGCCATGCAGACGCCGCCCATTACGCAGGAGGGAATTGAATTAACGAATGCTACAAAGGGTGAAAGGAAAGAGATAAGGATTGCACCGACAGCGGTTGCGATTATTGTTGCGACCGACGCGTTTCTTGTAATTGCAACGCAGGCAACCGACTCGCCGTAAGTGGTGTTCGGACAACCGCCGAACAATGCTCCCGCCATTGAACCGATACCGTCGCCTAAAAGTGTGCGTGAAAGACCGGGATCCTCAAGCAAATCCTTTTCGATTATGGAAGAAATATTCTTGTGGTCTGCAATATGCTCTGCGAAAACCACCAAAGCTACCGGAATATAAGCCGCCGCTACGGTTCCGATGTAAGCGCCGTCAATTTTACCGAATCCGCCCATAGCGGTCAAAAATGTGAATTTGGGAAGTGAGAAGAAGGTATCAAGCGTAACCCCGCCCGATACGAGACCTGCAAGCGGTGAGAAATCGGAAATCTTAAGAGCGTCGATATCAGCCGCAAAGCCGATTGCGGTGAATATTCCCGCAACTGCATAGCCGCAGAGTATTCCGATTATGAAAGGAATAAGCTTTGCGGTTTTTTTGCCGTAGGTTGAGCAAAGCATTGTAACAATTAAGGTAATAATTCCGCAGAGAACCGCTAAAAGGGTCGAACCGCCCTCCACGTTTGTTTTCTGCAAATCTCCGACCGCGTTCCCTGCAAGTGAAAGACCGATAATTGCAACTGTAGGTCCTATAACCACAGCCGGCATAAGCTTATTTAACCAATTGACGCCCACAATTTTAACAATTATCGCGATAACAACATAAACAAGTCCTGCGAAAACAGCGCCGATAATAAGTCCGAGATATCCGACCGATACGGTTGCCGCACCCGCAAAAGCGGCGGTCATTGAGCCGATAAAGGCGAAGGACGAGCCTAAGAAAACCGGACTTTTTCTCTTTGTAAAGAGAACATAAATCAGTGTTCCGACGCCCGCGCCGAAAAGTGCCGCGGCGGTGCTCATAGCGTCGTCGCCCTCAAGTCCCGCGTTTCCGTTGATAATTACAGGAACAACAAGCGTCGCCGCCATAATTGCCAGCAGCTGCTGGATCGCGAAGACAATAAGCTGACCGAATTTCGGCTTGTCTTCAACATTGTAGACCATTTTCATTTTTACTTCCTCCGTAATCCGCGCTTTTTAAGAGCGGTTTCTCTTAAGCCCCTTTTATTTTAAGCGCATTATTTTATATCAACAGTCCTTGCGGTCTGTTCATACCTCGTAAAGCTCCGCTGAGGTTATATCGTCAAACGGCGGTATTTTCACGGCGATTATCTCCGATTTTGATGTGGGAACGTTTTTTCCTACATAATCGCCTCTGATAGGCAGTTCTCTGTGTCCGCGGTCGATAAGCACCGCCAGCTGCACCGCCGCCGCTCTTCCGTAACTCATTAAAGCGTCAAGCGCTGCGCGCACGGTCCGACCGGTATAAAGCACGTCGTCCACCAAAATAACCTTTTTCCCGACTATTGAAAAAGGCAGATTAGTCGGATGTATTACAGGGTCGGAAGAAATTGCGGTTAAATCGTCACGGTAAAAGGTAATGTCGATTTCACCCGACGGGACGTGCACACCCTCTATATTATATATGTTGTCCGCAATAATGTTCGCGAGAGCCACTCCGCGCCGCTTTATGCCTATTATGCACAAATCGGCACATCCGTTATTTTTTTCGAGTATTTCATGAGAAATACGTTTAAGCGCCCGCGAAACAGCCGCCTCGTCCATAAGCGTAGCTTTGAATTTTTCCATAATTCCTCCGAAACGCAACAAAAAAAGCGTCTCACCATAGGCAAGACGCTTGTACAGCATGATTAAATCAGGATATAAGCATATCCGTAACTGTTATGAGCCTTGCCGGTATCTCTGTACCGCCTTAAAGGATTTTACTTTTAATACTATAACATATTCGCACGACTTTGTAAAGCTTTTTTAAAAATTTTTTTAGTTGATTTTTTTCTTTATATTGTGTTATTTTTTTCTTTTTATGAATATATCCCCCACTTTTGGTATAAAATAGTATTGTACAAGCTCTGTCTCCCGCCACTTTGCGTAATTTTGTAGGATTGCACAAGCTAATTGTTAAAATATGTCAATTTAATACTTGTTACAAAAAGTTACAGCTTTGTAACCTTTTTGAAATTAAATAATTTTTAGACCTTTTAACTAAAATTGTTAATTTCAGCTGTTTTGACATTGTTGTTTTAATTGATTATAATATCGTACGGCTTGCGAGAATTGTATCAAAGGAGTCATTTGATGTTAGAAAAAATAAAGTATCGCCTGTCAGAAACCTTGCTGTCCCGACAGACGCGCGTAAAATGTATAGCGGTTATGTCCGCTTTCACGGTCGCGGTTGTTACTTTACTCGGCTTTTCTGTAAATACCGTTAAGATATTTGACGGTGAAAAAACCTATACGGTGCGCTCGCTCAATCCAAATGTAGCAAATGTGCTTTCAAATCTGAATTTGAAATCTCAGCGTTATAAAATATTAAGCACAGCCGTTAATAACCGCTTGACCACTGTCGAAATCGCATACTCTTTTCCTGTGTTCATTACACAGGGTGAAAATACGGTTGAGGTTGAATTTACCGGAGGAACTGTAAGTGATGCGCTTAATGCCGCAGGATTTAGCCCTGACGAGTACGATTTTATCGAACCCGCCTGCGACACACTTATCGAAGACACGGTTTATATCGACTATACCGATATTGAATATGTAGTCGGCAGCTACACAGAGGTTATTCCGCATACTGTTGAAACGGTTTATTCTTCCGCTAAAGCAGCCGGCAGCACCACAATCAAGGAAGGCGCCGACGGAGTAAAGCAGGTTAATTACACCGAAAAGCTTGTTAACGGAGTTTCATCGGAAAAGACCGTTACCGGCGAAGAGGTCGTTAAGGCCGCCGTAAACGGTCAAAAAATTATCGGTACAAAAAAGGCAATCCAAAATCCGACTGTTAAGTCTGTAATCACAAGTGAATCGGTAAAGTGCATTTCAACCCTTAAACCGTCCTCTCCGATTGAGCTTGACAAAAACGGAGCGCCGGTTAAATACAAGTCCAAAATAACCGCAAGAGCCACCGCTTACACATATACCGGAAACAACTGCTCTACGGGTGTAGCACCCCAGCCGGGATATATAGCGGTAAACCCGAAGGTAATTCCCTACGGCACGAAAATGTATATCAAAACCGCGAACGGCAGCATTATCTACGGATATGCAGTCGCGGCGGATACAGGCGGATTCGTTAAGAAGTACCCGAACGGAGTCGATTTGTTCATGCCGACAAAGAGCGCGTGTACCTCTTTCGGCGTCCGAAATGTTGAAATTTATATTTTAGAATAATTTAATAACGCAAGCAAAAAGGTCTGTCGCTCGTGATTTTACTCACTTGCGACAGACCCTTTTCTTTATTATATAGTAATCCGGGTTAATCAGAGGGGTATCAAAGAACCTTCCTCTTTGTTTCTTGGAGCAAGCCCCTGCCCCGCGTTTCAGATATTATCCAAGGTAGTACAAAGGGGTTTCAAAAGGGGAATATCCCCTTTTGTCGTTTAGGAAGGTTCGGAAACCCAATCGATAGGGTGTCCGACGGTTCTTTCCCCCATTTCTGTCCGCACAGAAATGGGGTGCCCGCGCGGCATGAGCGCATCTTTCGGGTGGTTTCCATTTAGACAACGGACGGGCAATGCCCGCCCCTACATATGTAAAATATAATTTGTGAAAAACGGGTTGCTCGGCTTTGAAAGCCTTGCAACCCGATTTTTATATCTTAACTGCAAAACCTGTGATTACCTATCGTAGTTATCACAGGACGTGAGAAAATCCACTTGCTTGTCGCGGTGCCCGGATTATAGTAGTAAATCGCTCCGCCGCTCGGGTCAAGACCGTTTATCGCGTCCCGCGCGGCGCTGTAAGCGCTGTCCGCCACGGCTTCATAAAACTGACCGTCGTAAAGGCAGGAAAACGCTCCCTTTTGATAAATAACGCCCGAAAGGGTGTCGGGAAATGACGGGTGCTC
>JAEDNG010000108.1 GCA_016302625.1 Clostridiaceae bacterium | reverse complement strand
GGTTTTGTTTGATTTTAGGAAAATAAAAAATCAGTATCGAACGCCCCTGAATGGACAGAACCTAATCAGCTCATCAACACATAGAACCGTCCCCTGTGTCCCCTTTTTACTGCTCCTCTATGCTTTCGGTAAGCTTTTTAAGATATTCGGGACTGTATGTGTTTTTAATCTGCAAAAGCGCCTTTATATGCCGCGGGTAAAACTCTGCGTCCGGTTCTGCGCCTTTATCAAGATATGTTTTCTTTCCGCTTGTTCTCGGCGGTATTACACTGCCGAAAAGCTCGGTCATATCATAATTATCGGGCGTATCGCAGCCCAAAACAAGCCTTGTAAGCGCGCGGCGGTAATCTGCGGTATAAAGTACATCGGAGGTATTCCACAGCTTATCAAGCATTACTGCCGTGCTGCACGCAAAGGAAAGCGCGTAGTGGTCTACCGTAGGGTTGCCGTACTCCCAAGCGCATATCTCCCCGCCCTTAACATTTTCGGTGTGCTTGGTTTTGGGGTATTCAAGATAATTGTATGTGCTTGCCTTTTCGGGGGTTGCATAATTTTCACAGTCGATATAATTCATGAAATAATAGGCGTTAATAACGCTGAAATTCTCGGTAAGGCGCTCGTATGTGCAGCCCTCGCGCGGTCCGCGGTTTTTATCTGAAACGCGCCAAAATTCCATAACAATATCGCGCGGCACGGCTATCGGTCGGTTTAAATCAATCTGGTCGTTCCACATCATCATTTTTTTGCCGTGCTTTTTTACTATTCCGTGCATTTTCGTCACCATATAGTTATACATATCCCATTTGTCCCGCATGGCGTTCTTTTCCATGACCGCACGGCATACACTGCACTCCTCCCAGTGGCAAAAATCGTTCCATTCGGGAAAATCGCCGAAGTAAAGCTCGTCGCCGCCTATATGTATATATTCATAGGGGAAAATTGATACAATTTCAGCTATAAGCGCGTCATAAAATTCATATGTTTTATCGCTTCCCGCGCATACAGTCCAAACGCTTTGATTTTCTATATCCGTTTTGCATTTTAGCTCGGGGCGAATATTAAGCAAAAAGCCAGCATGCGCCGGAATTTCAATTTCGGGCAGCACCTTAATGCCGAGAGTATGGCAAAATTCCACTATATCTCGCATTTCTTCCTTTGTATAGGGCTTTGTTCCGCGTATATTTTCAGTACCCTTGTATACATCCGATTCAAAGCAAATTCCCATTTCATCCATAAGGTGAAAATGCACATTATTGCATTTTGCAAGCGCCAGCCTTTTAAGATCCTCTTTAAGCCGCACAATAGGCGGCAGACCGCGCGCCAAATCTATCATAACCGAGCGATAACGGCAGGAAGAGAAATCCTCTGTTTCGGCTTTTGTAATATAATATCCGTCTTCCTTTTTGACAATCAGCTGAACAAGGCTTGAAAGCGCGTTGCGAAGGCCCTCTTTTTCCGAAAAATAAATCTCGGTTGGGCTGCCTGTTATAAGCTTATAGCCACCTGCTGAAAAGCCCGATTCGCATTTAAGCATAACATTTACATTTTCGCTGCTATGTTCGGTGGAAATCGGCAGAAAATGCGCTAAATACCTTTCGGCAAAATCTGCATTGTCGCCGCAAAGGTTCAAGCCCTCAACCTTAATCTTTTCATCAAATAACCGCATATTCTGCGGGCGCGGAATAATCATTTTATTGCCCTCCTATATTTTTGATAAATACCGTAGCACCAAATGCCGCTTCTTCGGTATTTGCGGGAATTTCAAGCGGAATTTTAAAGGTTTCTTCCAAATAGTGCTGTAATATCTTATTTTTCCTCACGCCGTTTCCCGAACCCACAAGATGTGTGCGCTTATCACCCGTAAGCTTTTCCATTTCGAACACATGGGACGGTTCTCTGTGTTGTGCTGCGCCGTATTTACGGACATTCTTTGGGACGGTGCCCGCACCGTCCCGATAATCTAATGTATAAAGTCTAATCACACAAACAAACGGCGGTTAGCTTCTCTGCTTGTAAAGCGTTAAAAATATGTTTTATAGTTCCGGGTGGCGCTTTTTAACCACTGAAAATGCGTCGTTTGCGATATCCGCCGCAAGCGCGATATCCTCGTCGGTAAGGGACGCGTTTATAAAGTGATTGTGGTGCGAGGTGATGAACAGTCCGCGCGAGACACATTCAGCGACCCACTCCTGATGGAGCATAAGGCTATCATCATTTGCAATTCTTAAATAGAAGAGCGCCGGCTCGCCGGATACTACAAGTTTAAATCCGTTTTCTTCTGCCGCTTTTTTAAGGGCGGCAGTCAGCTTTTCGCCTTTTTCGCGGAAAAGGGTAGGCGTATCAAGCTGTTTCATTTTATTAATACATGCTATGCATGCGGCAAAGGGAACTGCACTCATCCAGTAAGAGCCTGTAAAGGAAAGTGAGGACGCCGCCGGCTTTAAAAACTCTCTGCCGCAGGCGGCGGACATATTGTAGCCGTTTGCAAGCGCCTTGCAAAAGCAGATTATATCGGCTTTAATGCCGTAATAATGGTCGCTGCCCGCAAGGTCAAGGCGGAAACCGGTGCGTACATCGTCAAAAATCAGAATAATTCCATGGTCGTCGCAGAATTTTCTGACCGCCTGCCATTTTTCAGGGGTAGCACAAACATTATCGTAAAAATTTCCGTGGTCATAGGGCTGGGCAATAAGCGCCGCAACGTCGCCCTTTGTTTCCTCCCACACTCTTTCGAGAGCCTCCATATCAAACCACGGAACGATTATGTTGTTTGCCACGTCCTCGGGCAAAATGCCCGGATAGTCCGCTTTCATCGCCCACGGGTCGTTACCGTGATAATAACCCTTGAAGAAAATCACCTTTTTCTTGTGGGTAAAGGCTCTGGCGCACAGCACCGCAAAGGTGGTCGCGTCTGTGCCGTTTTTCATAAAGTACGCCCAGTCGGCGCTGTCCACCGTCTCCACCAAAAGCTCGGCGCACTCAACCATTTTATAGGACGGTGCGGTAGTGCAGTTGCCGCTTTTTAGCTGTTCGAGGGCGGCGGCGTCAACGTCGGGGTCATTGTAGCCCAAAACGTTAGGACCGTAAGCGCACATAAGGTCAAGATATTTATTCCCGTCCATATCCCAAAAATATGTACCTTCGGCTCTTGAGCTTATAAGCGGCCATTTTTCAAGCGGCAGGAAAAGTCCCTCGGACGGTCCCAAATGACCGTAAACGCCCGACGGAATAACATTAAGCGCGCGGTTGAACCACTCGCGGCTTTTTTTATGTGAATATTCGGGGTATTTGCTCATATGTATTCCTCCTACGAAAGATACAGCGACACACGGTCAAGTATGCGGTTGATATTGTCCACCATTGAAAGCACCCCGGCAAGCCGTATATTGCCCTTGCACATCTCGTTTATTGTGGAAACCTTGCCGCCGAAAAGCCCGTAAGCTAAATCAATATCGGCAAATTCCATAATTGCCCTGGGATTTACGGCGGGTGCCTTGATTGTTGTAAAATGTCCGTCCTTTACCCTTACGGTAACAGACACGCTATCCTTTATTCCGAGAGAGACGTCACCGTCGACCGTGTTGCCGGCGGAAATCATCGCAATCGAATCGGTATTTGCAAGTCCCGAAATCGCTCCGGCTATCGTATAAAGCGTCAGCAATGTGCTTTCCTCGAAAAACGTTCTGTCCTTTAAAGCCTCGTCGGACGGGCGCAAAAGCTCCTCTAAACGGTCGGTAAGAGCGGTAAATGTGCCTGTCAAGAATTTAAGCAACCGTATTATTCCCTTAACGGGGATACCGGGCTTGCCGTCGCTTATCATAAGATTAAATTTTTCGGGAGAGGAAAAATTCATCTTGCAGTTACAGCCGCCACTCCCCTCGGTGATTTTGCAGCCGTCAGTGTCAAAATTAAAGGTGCGGCAGGGGCCGTCTTTAACATCGAAGCAGACCGAAACCGGCTTTTTAATTTCTTTTAAAATTTCCTTTGCCTTACTGTCAAGCTCGCAAAGGTTTTCGAGCGCTCCTAACACTCCGTACATATTGGCATATGCCAAAGCTTTTTGTTCAAGCATTTTTCTTCCTCCTTAATTTTGCTTGTCAAGCGGCAGGTAAAAGCTCTCAATAAACTCCTCCAAAAACACGTCGGCTTCGGGACAGTTTAATTCTTTAATGCCTTTTCTTATTGACTTTTCCGCCGCCTCAAACTCACGGTTGCCCATGTTAAGCTCCTCAATGCACTTAATAAGCGCCGAAAGCTTATCCGCCGC
>JAEDNG010000107.1 GCA_016302625.1 Clostridiaceae bacterium | reverse complement strand
CGGTTCGGGATTGCGGTCAAAATAAAAACGGAAGACCGGAACCTCGCTGGTAGGATAGCGGTGCTGGGTAAAGTTAAAAATACATCCAGGACCGTCTGCCTCCGCAAGCACCCATTCGCCTTTTTCGTCTTGGTACATTCCCCAGTCCCAGTCGGCGTTGTCTCCGGTTTTTGAGATACTTCCAAAATATTTTACTTCTCCGCCTTGATCGAGACATGGGAGAGAAGCGAGATTTTCAAGGCGTGCTTTGCCTCTTGAGTAAGTAGTTTTTATATTCATAATCGATCATTCCTTATGAGTTGGGAGGTTGAATGCCCGTATGCTCATTCCGTCGGTACGGTTTACCTTTACTGTGCGTTTATAACCTGCGGGCAGAAAAATGAAATTGCGTTCTGCGGTAAAAACCGTATCACTTAATATATTTTCTATAAATACTCCTACCGCAGGAAAAGCGGAGGTGTTTTCCATTAAGGCGCAGTCATTTCCGGCAGTCAGCGTCACGGAAGCCGCCGGCAGTTTATTCATAAAGCCGGTATCGTTCCTGTAATTCTGTATATAGAAGGTATCGTCCGCAAGGACGCTGTCAACATAAAGTTCGGTATAAAGAAATCTTATGTCTTCCTTTATTCCGTCTGTCTTGAATGAACCCGCGGCGTTAACCTGAGAATCGGGCTTAAGGCTGTACTCGGCTTTTTTAAGCAGCGCAAGGGATCGGTCATAGGCGCTTACCCTTACGGTGCAGTCTTTTCCGGAGGCGGAAAGCGTATCGTCAAGAAGTATTACCGGATAGCTTTGCGCCGCGTCCACGGATTCGATAAGAAGCATGGCATGGAGAGGCTCAAAGGCGTCTTTGATGATATAGTACGGTATTTTAGGCACACCGTAATAATCAACGGTCGACCATGAGCAGGCGGGATATACATCGGTCAGCTTGTAATAACATACCCCGGCGGCTTTAGGACTGTCGGCGCGCTGTGCTTCAAGCGTGTGTCTTACGGCAACACCCTGCGCTATCTGAGTGGCAAAGATAAAGTCATGCAGAGTATTTATTTCGCAGAATTCCTTTGCGCGTTTAAGCAGGTGGTCCATATCGTTATAGCTTTCGGGCCATAAAAATTCATTGAAGCGGGGAGTATGATAGTTGAAACAGGTTTTAGCGTTCCGGTCTATCGGAAGCTCAAGCTCTTCTTAAGGAATATATCTTGCCACGCTCTCGTAGTTGGGAGCCGAGGCCATACCGAACTCACCGATAAAAGGCGCGCGGAGCTTCAGTGAGACGTCCATTTCGCCCATAAGCCAGAAGGTGTCGTAATTGTGCAGAGAACCGGCGTAGGGGGAAGTACGGTGAAATGGACGGGTTCCGTCAAGCTCAAAGGCGAGACGCGCCATTTCCCTTACCGATGGCTCGTCTGTTGCGGAAAGCTCGTTGCCGCCCGCCCAGCGCAAAAGACTCGGATGGTTACGGAGCCTTATGGTGTGTATACGTGCGGTTTCCGTAAGCGCGTCGGCAGGCTGTGTTTTGGGAGAGTCCCAGCAGGTCGGCCATTCCTGCTGCACCATAAGACCGAGCTCATCGCATTTCTTATAAAAATAATCGCTTTCGGGCATTCCGCCGCCCCAGGCACGCAGGAGCTGAAGATTCTGATGCTTCGCAAGCGAGAGAAAACGGTCGTATCTTTCCTCGGTGCAACGCAGCAAAGCGTCGGTGGTGCACCAGTTGGTGCCTTTTATGAAAATGTATTTTCCGTTTATAAAGCAGCGCCAGTTGTAACTTTCCGAATCAGGCTCGCCACTTATCGGGCGCATCTCAATCTGACGTATTCCGATTATGTCCTCAGTGACAATGGGATATGAGTCTTCGGGTATTATTGCTGTTGTAAAGCGGTAAAGCGGCTGGCTTCCATATCCGTTCGGCCACCAAAGCTCGTGATTATTTACGGTAAGAGTGAAATGCAGCTGCTGCCCCGCCTCGCACTTAAACGGAGCTTCGAAATACTGATCCGCGCCTTCAAAATTATAAGGAGATACCTTAAGCCTTACAGTGCCCTTTCCACTCGAAAAGGCTTTAATGCACAGTCCCATTTTTCCGGTACTGTAATCCTCTGTAAGAATAAAGGGACGCTCAAAATCGCACAGCGGAACATCTCTTAAAAAGACATCTGCCCATATGCCGCGCGACGGTATGCAGGCATAATGCCAGCCATAAACGCAGTTTACGACAACACCGTTTTTCCAGCCTTCGTCATAGTCGGCGTATTTGGAATATTTTTTCGGGTTGGCGGGGGAGTTTTCAATTTTAACCGTCAGTACATTGTGCTTTTCAAGCAGATGCCCTACCTTGAAATTCGGGCCTCCAAACATTCCCGTATGCTCGCCTAATAATACGCCGTTTAAATAGAATAGCGCCTTATGGCATACGCCGTCAAAATGGAGACACGGATTTGCCATTCCTCCATCGTAATCAAATTCTTTTTTGAACCACCAGATTTTATAAGCGGCTCCCTGGCGTATTTATCGTTTTTACCGAACATCGGGTCGGGTATTTTTCCGGCTTCAAAAAGTGCGGTCTGCACCGTGCAGGGGATTTGAGCGTTCACTGCGCGGGAAAAATCAGGCTGGCTGTCACCGCCTTCGGACATAAGCCAGCTTCCGTTCAAGGAATGCTCCGCATAGCCGTTTTCGGGCATTTCCGCGCTTCCTGACCAAGACATTTCCGCAGGTGCGGCCTCAAAAGGCGACGGGGAAGGGTTAAATGCCCTTTATTCCGAAAGATCAAGAGATATTTTTTCCATACAATTCTCCGTTCCGCTGCCTGACGCAAAGTTTTGGCGACAAGCGTGATTAAAATAAACCACCGCATAAATTGTCTGAATGCGGCGGTTCTGATATCAGAGCTGAGCTTTAAGCTCTTCAATTATTTTAACACCCGCGCTGGTGCCTATGCGTTCTGCGCCCGCTTCGATCATGGCAAGAGCGTCAGCAAGATTGCGTACACCGCCTGCGGCTTTTACTTTTACTGCGTCGCCGACAACCGATTTCATCAGTTTTACGTCTTCGACAGTAGCTCCGACCGGAATTCCGGGCTCCGGAGTTCCGAAGCCTGTGCTGGTCTTGATAAAGGTTGGACGTACTTTAAGAGCAATATTGCATAGAGTGACTTTCTCGTCGTTGGTAAGATAGCAGTTCTCGAAAATTACCTTTGATATTTTTTCGTGCTTGTTGCATACATCGACAATCTGACGCATTTCGTTCTCTACATATTCAAGGTCTCCGCTTTTGAGCTTTACGAGGTTTACAACATAGTCGATTTCGTCGGCGCCCTCGGCAATCGCGCGCTCGGTTTCAAAAACCTTGTCTTCAATGGTGGTCTGTCCAAGCGGGAAGCCTATCGCAGCTCCTACGTGAACGCTGCTGTTTTTAAGAACCTCACGGCAGAATTTTACCGGGGCGGAATTTATAGCAACCATGGCAAAGCCATAGCGGTCGCTTTCCTCACAGAATTCCTTTAAGCGCTGTTCGGTAACATAAGGCTTTAAAAGGGTCTGGTCGAAGTATTTTGCAAGCTGTTCGGGTGTAAATTTTGTTTCCATTTTATATTTCTCCTTATTCAAATATATTTACGGGAATATCAAGTATTTTAGCGACGTTTACCAGGCTTTCGACGCAGTCGCCGTAAACTCCGTGTATGTGGTTGCAGGGGAAGTTGCTGATAAAGTAGTCTGCCGGAACCTTAAGGCGCGCGAACGCGGCAGGCCAGGCCGGAGTGGTAGTGCTTCCGAGCGCCAGCATTTTTTCGCGGTCAAAGTTGACAAATTCGGCAGGAACTATCGTAAGATAATATTTTCCGTTTTTTCTGGCGAGACGCGCGAGTGTTACTTTTCCTTCCTTTGCGAAGTGATGTACCGAAGCGCCTCCGGCGGGATAATAATCGGTTTCAGGCAGCAAATCCACATTTTTGAGATTTTCTTTCGGGTCATATGAAGCGCCCGCGAAGAAGGTCGCGTGAGTGCCGGAATTTGAGAAAAACCATATGTCGTTTTCCTTGTCGTAATGGCGGACATCGGCAAAAAGCACCGGAGAACCGGTAAGATGCTTGAATATCTGCATGGTGAGGGCGCCGTCCATATCGCTTTCGGTAGCGGCGACGGTCGGCTCCTTCGGTCCGTTCCAGTCATACGGGTCGTTAAGCAGAGCTTCCGCGATATCCATTGTGCAGTAACGGTCGGTAAGGTCGCCGTGCGCCTTTATGCCTATGAAATCGAGACGGCGGTCAGCTATTATATCACGCAGACCT
>JAEDNG010000106.1 GCA_016302625.1 Clostridiaceae bacterium | reverse complement strand
CCTGTGACCCTCTGCTTGTAAGGCAGATGCTCTCCCAGCTGAGCTATGCTCCCAACTTGTGTACCGCCCGGTTTGCAAATCACTCACCGGCGACAACCAATATATTATCATAAGACAACTGTTTTGTCAAGCTTTTTTTATTATTTTATGATTTAATTTTTTCTATCTCATCTTTAGTGAACACATAGCTTTTTCCGCAGAAATGGCAGTGCACTTCAACTTGGGGCATTTCCGCTGCGATTTTTGTCAACTCATCCTTTCCTAAGGAACGCAGGGTTTTTTCGGTGCGCTCTCTTGAACAGCGGCATTTGTAATAAACCTCCTGCTCATAGAGCACCTCGGTCTCAAATCCGTCAAGCGCGCCTTTTACAATATCAAGTATATTCACACCGTCATCAAGCTGTTCGGTAACCGGACGGATTTTTTTAAGATTTTCTTCTAACCGTGATATTGTATCCTCGCCGGCAGCGGGTAGGAGTTGGATGATATATCCGCCGGCTTTTCTCACACTTAAATCCTTGTTTACAAGTACGCCGAGGGCGCATACGGTAGGTATCTGCTCACTGACGGCATAATATGATGTAATATCCTCGGCAATTTCGCCCGAAACGATGGGAACGAAGCCGTTATAAGGCTCTTTAAGGCCTAAATCCTTTATTACAGTCAGATTTCCGTTTGTTCCGACAGCGCCCGAGACATCAAGCTTGCCGTTTTCTTTAAGAGGTATTTCAACAATTGGGTTTTGGGCGTATCCGCGGACATTTCCTTTTGAATCCGCAACCGCTGTGAGCGCTCCTACAGGACCGTTCCCGTCGATTTTAACGGTAATCGCGTTGTTTTCACCCTTAAGCATATTTCCCATCATTGATGTGGCTGTAAGCAGTCTTCCGAGCCCTGCCGTCACAACAGCAGAGGTTTTATGCAGTCTCTCGGCTTCTCCTACAATATCGGTACTGTCAATTGCCGAAGCCATAACCGCTCCGTCGCTTGTTATACATCTAATAAGCTTACCCATTCTTCGTTTCCTTTATTTTTCTTGTTACATATATTGCGCGCTCGGTCAGGTCTCTGACAGGTTCTAAGGTCATATCGTCATAGACCGCGACGGTTTCGAGTCCTGCCGCCTCGATCGCATTTTGCAGTTCATCGGGCGTGTAGGCGCGTTCAGAAAGCTCTTCTGTGCTTCTTTTGTAGTATTCGCCGTCCTCTGTGAAAAAATCCAGAGCAATGTCGGTAATAAGCGTTTTCGGATCGGTCTCATTGCGCCAAACGCAGTAAACGCCGTTCTGCTCTATAATAAATGTATTGTCGGCAAGCATGTATTTATGCTTATAAACCGTATTTACGTCAAAAATAAATAGTCTGTCGGTCTCAAGAAACAGCGTTGCGCGCTCTATGGCGGTACAAAGCTTCCTATAATCGGTTATGTGGTTAAGGCTGTCAAGACAGCATACAGCGCCGTCAACCGTGCCGTAGAGGTCAAGCTCCTCCGCCTTTTGGCACAAAAAAAGCACGTCGGTTCCGGCTGTGGCGGAGTTCTGTCTTGCAACAGCGAGCATTTCCTCCGACATATCGGTCCCGATAACCTCAATACCGCGCTTTGCAAATTCATTAGAAAAACCGCCCGTACCGCAGGCAATGTCAAGCAAAAGTGTGGGGCGCTTATCGTGTTTTTCAAAAAGCTTTAAGAGATACGCTGTGCGTTTTCGGTAGTCAACGTCGCTCATAAGGCGGTCGTATACTTCCGCAAAATGACTGTAATCACTCATTATTCTGTTTTAACCTTTCAAATACCATTTTATAGCCGTCGTTGATTGAACGTCCCACGCGGCTGATTGTCGCAGTGCTGGCACCGGTGGCTTCAATAATTTCATTGTAAACGCATTTATCATAAAGCATTTTTCCCACCGTGAAACGCTGAGCGATTGCCTGAATTTCTTTCGGGGTGCAGGCGTCGGAAAAGAATTTATAACACTCCTCCTTGGTTTTAAGGGTGAGTATGGCTTCAAACAGAAGGTCTATCGAATCGTTTTTCTCCATTTCGGAAACCTCTTTCAAAAAAATAATTCTGATATGGCATCAAATTCTAATACAGCCATATTTTAACACATTAAATCGCCGAAGTCAAATAATACATATATAAAATAATTACAATATGCTTGAATAAATGCTCGAAAAATGTTAAAATTTAAAAGCGTTACAGTAAGAGGAGTTGTAATAATGAATTCTGTCAAAATTCTGCATTGCGCGGACATACATATCGGCGCCGCCGAAAGCTTTTTGAGCACGGCGGAGCGGCGAAAATTCGAGAGAATAATAACCTTTGAAAGAATAATAGATAAAGCAAAAGAAAACTCTGTTCAAGTCATTGCGATAGCAGGCGACCTGTTTGATTTTAACGGGGTTGAAAGCGAGCTTGCCGACCCTGTTTTTGAAAAAATTGCGTCGGTTCCCGAAATCAAAGTTATTTTTGCCGCCGGAAACCATGACCCGTTGACTGCGGACTCACCCTTTAAAACCCGATTGCTGCCCGATAACCTTTATGTTTTGGGTACTCATGACGACTGTATTGCCTTTGATGAGCTGAAACTCCGGGTATACGGAAAGTCCTTTGAAAACGTTTATATGAGCGGCGAGGAGTGCTTTTCGGCAACACCGCCTGACGATGATTACATAAACCTGATGGTTATTCACGGAGAGTTAAAAAGCGACCTCAATTCACAGTATAATCCGATAACTCCTAAATTCGTCAAAAGCTGTAAAATGGACTATATTGCTTTAGGCCACGTTCACAAGAACACCGAGATAGGCAGAATAGGCAATACCTTTTTTGCTTACTGCGGCTGTCCGGAGGGCAGAGGCTTTGATGAGCTCGGTGAAAAAGGGGTTTACATAGGTGAGATTTCAAAAGGCTCATGTGAGCTTGAATTTGTGCCTATCTGCAAACGCCGATACATATATGAAAAAATTGATATAACGGCTCTGACCTCATCCGTCGATATTTGCGGAAAAATTCTTTCGGCGCTTAAAGAAGAATACGGGGCGGAATTTGCCGAAAATCTCTATAAAATTGAGCTTACAGGCTTGCTTCCCGACGATTTAAGCATTAATCTGCATGAGATTTCAAGCAGAACATCTGAAGAAGTTTATTTTGCAAAAATAAAGGACAGTACCGAAACTAAAATAGATTTTGAAAAGCTTTCGGGAGAAATTACGCTAAAAGGCCTGTTTGTAAAGAATATGCTTGCAAAAATCGATAATTCCTCCGAGGAAGAAAAGGAATTACTTAACAAAGCGCTTAATTTGGGTCTTAAAGCCTTTAACTCGGAGGTGGAGTACAATGAGGATTAAAAGTATAAACATTACCGCTTTCGGTGGGCTTAAAAACAAGACCGTAGATTTTTCAGACGGCTTTAACGTGGTTTACGGCGATAACGAAAACGGCAAAACCACCGTTATGAGCTTTATTAAAATGATGTTTTACGGAAGCGGAAGAAACTCTGCACAGCTGTCCAAAAACATTCGCAAAAGATATACGCCGTGGGACGGCGGAGTTATGGCGGGGAGCATTGATTTTGAGCTGGACGGGAAAAATTACCGTCTTGAGCGCGAATTCAGAAATTCGGATTCAACCGATAAAACAACTCTTTGCGACCTTGATTTAGGTCTGCGTCAGCCGGTCTCCGGGGATATCGGTGTAAAGCTTTTGGGGCTCAGCGCCGCCGCCTTTGAACGCAGCGTCTTTGTCGGACAGTTAGGCTCCGTGGAAAAAGACGCGGCGGCTGAGGGTGAAATCAATTCCAAGCTTTCTAATATCGTGACCACGGGTGACGAGTCGGTTTCCTTTGAGACGGTTAATAAAAGGCTCGAAAAGGCAAAGCTTGCGCTTATGTCTAAAAGCGGCAGAGCCGGAGAGTATGACAAGGATATTAAGGAGCTTTCGGATTTAAAGGAAAGGCTTAAAGAGGCTGAAAAAACAAGAGACAGCTATGAGGATTTCAAGGTCGCGGCGCAAAAGGTCAAAAGCGATATTGAGGAAAATATTAAACGCGCGTCGGTACTCAAAGAGCAGATAAACAGCGAGCAGGATATAAGGAACGCGGATAAGCTGCGCGAAATGCTTGACCTTAAAGCGGAGCTTGACAGGCTAAATGAGAGCTTAAGACTGTCGGACGGAGGTCTGATTGACGAAAATTATGTAAGAAAGCTTAATTTCTGCATAAGCAAGACCGAGTCGGTAAATACAAAGCTTAAGGAAAAAGCAACGGAAAGTAAAAGACTTCGTGAAAGCATAGAGTTAGCGTTAAATCCCGATAA
>JAEDNG010000105.1 GCA_016302625.1 Clostridiaceae bacterium | reverse complement strand
TATTTATATTGTAACATATTTTTTGAAATTTGCAATCCTAAAATTTAAAAAACATAATATTATTTTTTACGGGGTATAATATTCCGTGAAAAGGAGTGTGTATACATGAAAGGATTTGCAATGTTAGGCATCGGAAAAACTGGCTGGATAGAAAAGGACAAGCCGGTATGCGGACCGCTTGACGCTTTGGTAAAGCCGATTGCCGTATCTCCCTGCACATCGGATATTCATACAGTTTGGGAAGGTGCACTCGGAGAACGGCATGATATGATTTTAGGTCATGAGTCGGTGGGGGAGGTAGCAGAGGTCGGCTCGCTTGTAAAGGATTTTAAACCGGGTGACCGTGTGGTAGTAACCGCGATAACTCCGGATTGGGGATCGCTTGAGGCTCAGGGAGGTTACGCCATGCATTCGGGCGGAATGCTTTCGGGCTGGAAGTTTTCCAACTTTAAGGACGGTGTGTTCGGCGAATACTATCATGTAAACGAGGCGGACGCCAATATGGCTTTGCTGCCTTCAAATCTTGCGCCAGAGACAGCGGTTATGCTTTGCGATATGATGCCGACAGGCCTTCACGGCGCTGAGCTTGCGGAAATAAAGTTCGGCGATACGGTTTGCGTTATCGGAATAGGTCCTGTGGGACTTATGTCGGTTGCAGGCGCGGTTTTAAGAGGTGCTTCCTCGGTTTATGCGGTAGGCTCACGTCCTGTTTGCGCAAAGGTTGCAAAGGAATACGGCGCTACCGATATAATCAATTATAAAGAGGGAGATATCGTAGAGCAGATCTTTGAAAAGACAGACGGAAAGGGAGTAGACCGCGTAATAATTGCGGGCGGCGGAGTAGAAACGGTTGAGCAAGCGGTAAGAATGTTAAAGCCCGGCGGGAGAATCGGAAACGTCAACTATTTCGGAGAGGGCGGTGCGATAAGTGTGTCGTTAGCGCCGTGGGGCAACGGAATGGCGCATAAGCTTATAGCCGGAGGACTGATGCCGGGAGGCAGGCTTCGCGCGGAAAAGCTCGCTTCTCTTATAACAAACGGAAGAATTGACCCATCAAAGCTGGTTACCCATGTATTTCACGGCTTTGATAAAATTCCGGAGGCTCTCGAGCTTATGCACAATAAGCCGTCCGACCTTATAAAACCGGTTGTATTAATGGATTAAGATACAAAAACAGCGTGCCGAAAATCAGCACGCTGTTGCTTTATATAAATTTTGATTAAGCTTTGCCGACAGAACCGAAGAGCTCCATTTTTTCTTTTACGGTGGCTTTAATAGCGGCAACACCGTCCGCTAAAAGCTTTCTCGGGTCAAAGCCCTTGCCCTCAAGATCCTTGCCTGCCTCGATGTATTTGCGTGTTGCTTCAGCGAAAGCTAACTGACATTCGGTGTTTACATTAATCTTTGAAACGCCTAATGAAATGGCTTTCTTAATCATATCAGCCGGAATTCCGGTGCCTCCGTGGAGAACAAGGGGCATGGTTCCGGTGAGCTTCTGGATTTCTTCAAGAGTATCGAAGCGAAGTCCCGCCCAATTTTCAGGATATTTGCCGTGAATGTTGCCGATACCCGCGGCGAGCATTGTAACGCCTAAATCGGCTATCATTTTACATTCCTTGGGATCCGCGACCTCACCGCCGCCGATAACTCCGTCTTCCTCGCCGCCGATAGCACCTACCTCAGCTTCAAGGGAAAGACCTAATTTATTGCAGGTCTCGACAAGCTCCTTTGTTTTGGCGATGTTTTCCTCAATCGGATAATGAGAACCGTCAAACATAACCGAAGAAAATCCTGCTTCGATACATTTCTTAGCGCCCTCATAGCTGCCGTGGTCAAGGTGGAGAGCGACCGGAACGGTAATTCCGAGCTCCTCAATCATGCCCTTTACCATGCCGACAACGGTTTTATAGCCGCACATATATTTGCCCGCGCCCTCGGAAACACCGAGAATAACAGGTGATTTAAGCTCTTCGGCGGTCTGAAGAATAGCCTTTGTCCATTCAAGGTTGTTGATGTTGAACTGACCTACGGCGTATTTTCCCGCCTTGGCTTTGGTAAGCATTTCTTTTGCGGATACTAACATTTGTAATTCCTCCATTGTTAAAATTTTATCCAACCCTTATTTTATATCATTTTACCCTTAAAATCAAGTATTATTTACCCGGATCTTCATTTACGACCTTCGGAGGTTGTTCGAGCAGCTCGGGATTGCGCAGATACTGCCTCATTCTTCTGAAAGCAAGAGCAAAATAGCTTCCTGAGCAAATTCGCTCGTCCATAACGACACCTAACGGCATTGAGCGCTCAAACACAATCTCGCCGCCGTGTCTTTTTGGGACCTCCCTTAAATTACCCATGGTTATAAACACGCTTGTTGTGCCGAATTCGTAGCAGTGGTGGTATATATGGTTGGTTCTGATAGAGGCGAGGTTAGAGATACACAGACTGTTGTGAAAAGGGGACGCATCGATTATTTTTTTAGGCAGCAGTCCGTGCTTATCCATAAATTTGAAGAGCCCAACTCCGACGCGCAGAACACCCGGAGCGCCTAAAAGAATTTTTATCATCTTTTCGGTACCGTTTTTTTCGGGAACGGCGCGGTTATCCGAAACATACTCGTTTATTTTTTTATTAACGTCAAAAATGGTATCGGTCATATTGAAATACATTTTTGACATTGTACCGTTATCCATTTCACCGGATTTCAGCACAACCATTGCAACCGCAAACTCGTTTCTTGCGTAGGGCTTGCAGTTCATGATAAACCGGTTAAGCAGCGGAAACTCCGCCGCTGTGCGAAGATATGCCGCAATAAGCACGCAAAGATGGCTTAACGCCATGCCTTGCTTGCGTTTTTCATTCAGATAATTCTGTATCGGGTCATATGGAATGTCCAAAGTTACCATGTTCATTGAATCAACACGTTTGTTCATTACATAAGCCGCTACGGTATACATGGGGTCTGTATTGCGCAGACGCTTTCCGTCAGCTCTCATTGTAATTCTCCGTTCTGCCGCTTATGTATATGTCTGACATGCAAATCTAAAAGCGGCGGTTGTAGATTTGCAAATAGTATTCAGACCTTTATGATAATAACACATTTCAATTAAGAATACAACACTTTTTTAACAAAGTGTGAACAAAAAATTACCCCTACGTGAAAAGTAGGGGTAAAAGATTGTTTATTCGGTTGTCAAAGCTTTTTTATTGACTGCATTTGCGGCTTTCTTATGCCGTTTAGAGATAACATCAGGCAAGATGTATGCGAACGGGAATGAAACGGCGCATACAATAAGAGCCACCCATATGTCAATAATCGAGTGTTGCTTTAAAAATACGGTTGAAACTGAAATTAAAACCGTAGATGTAATAAAAAACAACTGCCACCAAAAGGTTTTAAAGCGGTCGCAGTACCATGAGGTGAAGAGTACCGCAAAGGAGCCGATAACGTGAAGTGAAGGGCAGACGTTTGTATTGGTATCAAATGCGTAAAGCATCTTAACGATAGCAACGCAGAAATTGTCTCTTTCAAACTCAGTAGGTCTCAGCTCCTGCTTATTGGGGTAAATCAGATAAATAACGGTAGTGATTGTATAGGTAATGATGATGAAATACATCAGCTTTTTAAAAGCGGGCACATCGAAAAATCCCGTATACAAATGAATACCCAAAAGGAATACAAACCAGAAGTAATAAGGAAAAACGAAAAATTCGCAAAAGGGTATTTTGCTGTCAAACGCGGCTTCAATCGGGTGGTATGTAAGATTAAGCACACGCTCTAAAATTAAAAATGTAAGCCCGTAAACAGGCCAGTAAAGCAGTAAAAGCAAATGCTTGTATTCAGGCGATGTAATGTTTCCGGGTCTTAGCTTTCTATAATCTACCATATACACAGTCTACATCCTTAAGTATATATTCTCTGATTGTCTGCGAGGCGCAGCCTGAAAACTCGTTTTCAAGGGTATTCGACATAGCTTTCAGCTTATCGGGGTTTTCAAGATAATCGCAAACGGCATCGCAAAGCTCCAATACGGAGTTGCGCATATCAGCACAGCCGTTCTGTAAGAAAAATTCAAAATTCTTTGTTTCGCATCCGGGAACTGCGTCAATAAAAATCATGGGCAGAGCCTTGACGGCAGCTTCGGTGGTGCTAAGACCCCCGGGTTTTGTAAGAATAAGCTCGGCGGCGTCCATGTAAAGCGGCATTTTGCTCGTAAAACCGACGACGCGCATATTTCCCGGCAGCGGATATTTTGTAAGCGTTTTGTAAAGTCTTAAATTATTGCCGCAGATGACTACAAGCATAGAATCAGATGGAATCTGCTGCGGCAGA
>JAEDNG010000104.1 GCA_016302625.1 Clostridiaceae bacterium | reverse complement strand
CGGGCGCAGAAGTATGCTCATATATACGCCGCTGTTAACAGGTGAAAAAAAGCTCCTTGTAAAGCGGCCGCGTCCGGCGGTTTGCTCTGCGGCGACGATTACCGTTCCCTCTCCCGCTCCGTCAGCCGCCGCTTGCTTTAAGAGGGCGTTTGTAGAGGTGACCTTTTGCATTGTTTCGATATCGAGCCTGTCCGACAGCACACCCAGCTGCTCTTTAATAATTTCGGCAGATAAAACGTCATGCTCGTCTGAGAGGCGATACCCCTTATTGGTTACGGCTTCTATTTGGTATCCGTCCTCTTTAAGCGCGGATATCGCTTTCCACACGGCGGTTCGGCTGACGCCTAAAATACGCGCCGCCTCCTCGCCCGAAAGATAACCGCTTCCTTTTTCCTTGAAAAGCGGCAAAAGACGTTCTTTAAGAGACATTCTATGCTCCTTCATATTTGTTTTTAATTTTAACCGCGGTTTTAAGCGCTAATTTCATCATGTCGGTAAAGGAATTCTGTCTTTCCTCCGCCGAGGTGGCTTCGCCGGTTATAAGCGAATCTGAAACGGTGCATATGGCTGCGGCTCTTTTCCCTGCGCGCGCGGCGTTCATAAAGAGTGCCGCCGCCTCCATTTCAACCGCTAACACACCCATTTTCGCCCAGCAGTTAAGCGGCTGTTTCCAATCGGGAATACCTGCGTTATCGCCGTAGAAACGGTCGCTTGAAAGAATGTTACCGACATGAAAGCAAAGCCCCATTTCGCGTGCTGTTTTAACGGCTGTTTCGACAAGTCCGAAATCGGCTATCGGAGCGAAAGTGCCGGGCAGACCGAACTGCTCCCCGTAATTTGAGTCGGTGCAGGCTGCCTGAGCGATAACAATATCCCTGACATGCACATTTTCATTATAAGAGCCTGCTGAACCGATACGGATTATATTTTCAACGTCAAAGAAATTATATAATTCATAAGAGTATATACCGATAGACGGCATACCCATTCCGCTTGCCATGACCGAAACCTTTGTCTCTTTATAAAGTCCGGTATAGCCTTTAATTCCGCGCACATCATTTACAAGCCTTGCGTTCTTTAAAAAATTTTCGGCTATAAACTGTGCCCTGTACGGATCTCCGGGCATTAAAACCGTTTTTGCAAAATCGCCCTTTTCGGCGCTGATATGCGGTGTTGACATGCTTTTCCGCCTTTCTGTAATTATTGGCAACAGAGTGACCTGTCTCATATACTGTAACGTAAAATACCTTATTGGAGTTGTTGTTTATGGAAAAAAATTTTCCGTGTCCGATAGTAAGCGAAAAGGATTTGAATATCTATGAGGACTACTTAAGAAAATCCGACTGCGAAAACCGCAGACTGCCTGAAAGAGTACCGGACGGCAGGTGCGGCTATGAGGTCTGGATTGAAAAGGGAGCGGCGAAAACAGGAGAAACCAAGCTGCCGCCGACTCTTTGCAATACCGTGTTTCTGCCGGGATATCTTAAAACACAAATCGGGAAAACCGTCAGGGTCGAGTCGCTTATAGGCGGCTGTCTTGAAAGAAGAGTAGGAACGCTGATACAGGTGGGCGCGGATTATATCGTATTAAAGCTTTATCAGAGCTGCAGTACGATGATATGCGAAGCGTCGTCGATAAAATATATCACCGTGATACACGATAACGATTTGAATAAAGCCGGTTTGTATTAAAGAGAGGGGGGAGCGCAGGGCTCTCCCTTTTTTATTTTAAGAAGCCGTTTATTATCTGCTCCTCCGCCTCTTTTTCGGTAAGACCTAAGGTCATAAGCTTTATTAGCTGGTCGCCGGCGATTTTGCCGATTGCCGCTTCGTGAATTAAAGACGCGTCGATACAGTTTGCGGTGATTTCGGGTACGGCGCTTACCTTGCCGTTGTCCATTATGATAGCGTCACATTCGGTGTGACCGCTGCATATATTATTGCCGTTGATTTTTGAAAGGAAACGCTGGCGGGAGTCGCCCTTTGCAACCGAGCGTGAAATGACATTAGCACCCGAATTTACGCCGTCAAGGTCAACCGTGAAATCGGTTTCGGCGGATTGTTTTCCGTGGGTCATTATTTTTTCGTGAATAACTATCGAAGCATTGTCCGAAAGCCTCGCTTTTGTGGTGCGAAGTGTTGAGTCAATCCCCTTTATCTGCGCGGTCTCCATTTCCATATACCCGCCTTCGGCTATGTTTACTATGGTGGTGGGGTTCATGTTGTTTTCGCCGTTTCCGTCGCCATCGCCGTAGTGCTTTTCAATATATTTTACCTTTGCGTTTTTGCCTACAAAGAATGTGTGAATACCGTCGTGCCGCGCCTCTCTTTCGCCGCAGTTGTGTATGCCGCAGCCGGCGACAATCGTAACGTCTGCGTTTTCACCGATTATAAAATCGTTGTAAACAAGGTCTTTAAGTCCCGTTTCGCTTATTATAACCGGAATGTGGACGGTTTCGCCCTTTGTGTCGGGCTTTATTATAATATCTATACCCGGTTTGTCGGTTTTTGTTCTTATGTCGATATTTTCGGTGACATGGCGGTCGGCAAGCTTGCCGTTTGAACGGATATTGTACGCTCCGTCGGGAGAAGCGCTCATATCGGCGATTATTTTTAAAAGCTCAAGCTCTGTGTTGTTCATTTCCGCATCTCCTTCCCGCTGTCCGCAAGCACCCTGCACCCGGCGTCAACCGTTCCGAGAAGCTCGGGCAGAATTTCGGCTTTTGCGCCCATTGCCTTGACGCTGCCGCCACTTAAAATAATGATATTGTCCGCAATGTTTAAAATTCGCTCCTGATGGGAAATTATTATAATCGTGCCACCCGAGGTTTCATGCATTTTTTCAAAAACGTTTATAAGGTTGTTAAAGCTCCAAAGGTCGATACCCGCCTCCGGCTCGTCGAAAATCGAAACCTTAGTAGAACGTGCTAAAACGGTTGCGATTTCTATGCGTTTAAGCTCGCCGCCCGAAAGTGAGGAATTGACCTCGCGGTTGATATATTCCCTCGCGCAAAGCCCTACCTGAGAAAGATAGTCGCACGCCTCGTTGATTCCTATTTTTTTGCCTGCGGCAAGACCGATTAAATCGTATACCGTAAGTCCCTTAAAATGCACCGGCTGTTGGAAAGCAAAGCTTATTCCCTTATTTGCCCGTTCGGTCACGGACATATCGGTAATATCCTCGCCGTCAAGCAGTATCTGCCCCGAAACGGGAGTTATTATTCCGGCTATTATTTTTGCAAGGGTGGATTTTCCTCCGCCGTTCGGACCGGTTATAACATTAAAACCGCCCTCGATTTTTAAATTGATGTCTTTTAAGATTTCCTTTTCGCCGCTGTCGCCCTCGGCGCGAAAAGAGATGTTTTTAAGCTCTAACATTGCGTCCTCCGTTATTTTACTATACTTTATATTTTACCTCTTTTTAAAGCTTTAAACCAGAATATAAAACAGTATGCAGAAATACTGAAGAATACTGCCTAAAACCACGAAAATATGAAAGACTGAGTGCATATAACGGTGAACGCTTCTGCCGGCGATACCGTAAAGCACGGCGCCTACGGTATAGGAAATGCCGCCCGCTAAAAGCCACCAAAAGCCCGGAAAGCCGATTGCGTTAATGGCCGTTTTGCCGGTAAATACTATGCACCAGCCGAGCGCTAAGTAGCAGATAATAGAAAACACGTTATATTTTTTAAGGTCTATCGCGTTAAGGGTGATTCCGAGCGCCGACACGCCCCAGACAATGCCGAACACCGTCCAGCCGAGCGCGGTGTTTGCTTCTCTGAGCGACACGAGCGCGCAAGGGGTGTAGGTTCCCGCTATAAGAATAAACACGGTGCAGTGGTCGATTACCTGCATAACCTTTTTCGCCGTTTCGGGTTTAAGCCCGTGGTAGACGCTTGACATGGTGTATAACAACACCATTGAAAAACCGTAGATAAAGGCGCTTACCACCTGATACGGATCTCCGTTTAAAAAAGCCTTAACAACGCAGGTTGCAAGCGCCGCTATACCGAACGCGCCGCCTACTATGTGCGACACCATATTGAAAATTTCCTCGCCGCGGGTGTAATCCGGCAGCGTTCTGTCCTTTAATTTTGTACGTTTCATTGTTTACCCCTTAATATTTTAAATATATCTGTATTATAATACAACATTTTTATGAATAAATAAAGATGTTTTTGCGGAGAAAATATGATATAATGAATTTAAAGCTTAACAGGAGAAGAAAAAGGATATGAATTTAGATGAAATCAAAGAAATTTTTACCCGAAAATCCGAAGAAAAATACCGCGAGTTTTCAGGCAGGCTAATAAACAACTCGGCTTTGCCGCTTTTGGGAGTAAGACTT
>JAEDNG010000103.1 GCA_016302625.1 Clostridiaceae bacterium | reverse complement strand
GCTCCCGCGTCTACAAGAACCGCGCCCGAGGGAGAGGCTATATATGTACTGTTTCCCGAAGAACCGCTGAAAAGCGGGCAAATTCTTGACATCCTTTATCTCCTTCTAAAAAAACAGACCGGAAACCCGGTCCGTAAATCATATTTTGCCTTTTACGCCTGTTTAAATATCTGAACCGGGTCAAAAACCGGAACGCGCTTTATATCAGCTCCGAGCGCGGAAAATTTTTCCACAACATCTTCATATCCTCGGTCGATATGGTCTATCTCCTCAATCTCGGTCGTTCCCTCACAGGAGAGTCCCGCGATTATCATTGCGGCTCCGGCGCGCAGATCAACCGCGCGTACAGGCGACGGATTAAGGGCTTTTACACCGGTTATTACCGCCATTTTCCCGTCAACCTGAATATCCGCTCCCATAAGCGTTAATTGATCGACATATCTGAAACGGCTGTCCCACACGCCCTCGGTAACAATGCTCGTTCCGTCGGCAATGCTCAGAACCGCGGCAATCTGAGGCTGCATATCTGTGGGAAAGCCCGGATGCGGCATGGTTTTCACATTGCATTTATGCGGTCTTTTTGTCATCTGAACCCGCACCGACTCGTCATATTCCGTAATTTTAGCGCCGGTTTCGGTAAGCTTAGCGATTATGGATTCAAGGTGCTTGGGAGTGACGTTTGTAACAAGAATGTCGCCCTTTGTAGCGACCGCCGCCGCCATATAGGTTCCGGCTTCAATCTGGTCGGGAATAATGCTGTACGACGTGCCGTTCAAATGTTTAACGCCGCGGATTTTAATAACTCCCGTACCCGCGCCCATTATGTTTGCGCCCATGGAATTTAAAAAGTTTGCAAGGTCGACGATGTGCGGCTCTCTCGCGGCATTTTCGATAACCGTAAGTCCGTTTGCCTTAGCCGCGGCGAGCATAATGTTAATTGTGGCGCCGACCGAAACCACGTCAAGATATATTGAGCAACCGTTAAGTCTTAAGGCTTTAGCGTCAACCATTCCGTTTTCAATCGCCATTTTAGCTCCTAAAGCTTCAAAACCCTTTATATGCTGGTCGATAGGTCTTACTCCGAAATCACAGCCGCCCGGGGGAGCTACTCTCGCCTTGTTCATACGTCCGAGCAGAGCTCCCAGAAAATAGCTTGACGCGCGCATACCCTCAGCCATTTTTTTGGAAACGACAAAGGAATTCACATGACGGGGGTCGATTTCGACAGTGGATTTATTTATCGGTTTAATGTGAGCGCCCAATGACTGCATGGTTTTTAAAATAGTGGCAACATCAGATATATTAGGAAGATTTTCAATAACGCAAGGACCGTCTGACAGTAAAACCGCCGGAAGAATGGCAACGGCAGCGTTTTTCGCTCCGCTGATGCGGACCTCGCCTTTAAGAGGCTTGCCGCCGTTTATCACGAATTTATCCAAATAAGGCACTCCCCGTCAATAATTGATTTATATATAGTTTAACCTGATAATCATAATCAATCCGTTTTTGCAACACATAGTATTATAACATATTTTTCCGCTTTGTCAATTTTAATTATTTATAAGCCTTTATTTTGAGGCTTTTAATTATTTCAAGAGAAAAATAACTTATTTTAATACATACGGCGGTTTTTATAAGAGCGGTTGCGAAGAACAGGCAGTATATAACCCCGTCCATGCGGGTAAAGAGCGGACCTACCGTTACGGTGCTGACAGCGGCGGCAAGCGGATAGCTAAGCCTTGCGGCAAGCTCCTGTCCGAAAAGCAAAAGGCAGTCAAGCAGACACAGGGTAATGAGCGAAAGTCCTATACCAAGTCCCGCAAAGCCGGCAGCTTTGCGCGTACGTCCGAAAAAAATCGCCTCAAAAACCGGGATAAGAAGCGCCGGCAGCGAAACCCCGAAAAAATAGGGAAGCGTCTCTTTAAACAGTTCTTTAAATGACGGAAAAGCGTAAAAAGATATATTTTCGATATTAAAATCCTTGGCGGATAAAAGAAAAAAGAGCAATACGGTTACTGTGCCGAATACAAGAAAAATAAGCGACAGCTTTAAGATAACCTCATGCCGTCTTGTCGCTAAAGCCGCCGTAATTAAAACAAAAATTAATGCAATAAAAAATCTGCCGCTATTCGGCATAACGATTTTATCGACATAATTTATAAATCTTATAAATGTTTGTCCCGCGCCCGCCAAAGCATAAGCCGCGCCGGCATAAAGCAGAACGGCGGATACCGTTTTGCAGAAAATATTACCGTTTTGAGGATTAATAAAAAAACGCCGCGCAATCGGCACTGCCGCAAAGTATAAAATAAACGCCGCGGCCGCGGCAAGAGCAAAGCCGAACAGCGCGTACTTCCCCGACGAGGCATACGGCAATACGATTACCGAATCTCCGAGAATGAAAATCGCCGCAAGGCTTGCCGAATGTTTGTTATAGGTTGGTTCAGCCGTCATTTTTGGCACCCCCGCTTGCCGAACATTCCGCGCAAAATGCCGCGGTTCGGTAAAATTCGGCATAATTTTCGGCATGGTTTTCTCGGAACTCGCCGAATCTGTCCGTCAGGATATCCGAAAATCCGAAAACATCTGTGCCGCATTCCAGTTTAAGCTTATATTCAAGGCTTTCAAGCTCGTTTTCAAGCTTTTGGCAAACGTCACCGTCAATACTGTCGCCAGAAAGCTGCAATTTAAGAAGGATTTTATTGCCGGAGACATCGGAATAACCGTAATCTACCTTTCTTGAATTTATATGATATTCGTTTGCTCCGAACCGTACCGTCCCTTTGTTAAAGCGGCCTGTAATAAGCGCGTAAAGTCCTGCGTCGGAGTTGTCAAGCTGTGTTACAAGGGCGTTCTCTTTAAACACCGCAAGTCCGTCTACCGAAATTCCGACTTCGTTTCTTATAAAATGCGGCAGAGAGAACACCTTTTTACCCTTTTCGCGAAGTCCCTCGACCTCGAAATAACGGCTGTTGTAGGAAATTCCCGTGCGTGTGCTTTGCTGCTCGATAATCCCCATAATGTCGTATCCCACCGCAACCGAGGATTCCGGCTTTCCCGACAAAAGCTCCGCGGGATTTTCGGCGGATATCATATAAGCCGAAAGTGTAATTCGGTTTTCGTAAAAGCAGTAATCGCAGATTTTGTCAAACCAGTATTTTGTCATGCGCTCGCCTATAACAATTACGCCGCAGTGATTTAAAATCATGGGCTTTGCAAGAGATGAGCCTATACTGTCAAGCGCTTCCGATATTGTGGCTCCGGTAGCGGTCAATACCTCTGGCACAGGCTCAGATTCGGCAATCTCCGAATTAATAATAATCGCTTCGACCGATACGCTTATAAGCGCCCCGTCAGTTTCAAAGCCGATTGCGGAAACCATAAAATTGCGGTCGTCCTTTGTTTTTTCTCCCAATACGGAACAGCCGCAGAGCGTAAAGCACAAAAAAAGCGCGGCAAGGCAAATAAAGTATTTTTTCATTTGCGGTCTTTCACTCCGATGCGGATAATATTACGGTTGAAAAGCGGCCTTTTAATCATTCTCCGCCACGGCGCGCGCAGTACGGTGTCCTTAAGGCTCTGACGGTCGGCATGGCTTAGAGATACGGTATAGCTTGTTCCGAAGGAGCTGATATCGAGAATATGAATAAGCATAAGTGTCATACCCGCGATATAACCGTACAGTCCGAAAAGCGCTGAAAGGCAGACGAAAATAAATCTAAGATAAAAAACCGCCCCTTTAAGCCGGGGTATCATAAGCCCCGAAATTCCCGACAAAGCTACGACAATTAACATCGGAGCGCTTATAATCCGCGCCTCCACCGCCGCCTGACCGACGACAAGACCGCCGACAATGCTCAGCGCGTGTCCGAGACTTTGCGGCATGCGCACACCGGTTTCCTTTAGTATTTCAAAAACAAAGATTAAAAGAATACACTCGGCAAAAGCAGGAAACGGCACGCCGCCTCGAAGCTGCGTTACGGTAAGGGCAAGCGAGGTCGGCAGCAGCTCCTTGTGAAAGGTTATCGCTCCGACAAAAATTGCCGGAATACTGATTGAAATAAAAAAACAGATATACCGCAGCGCTCTGCCTACCGAAGAAACAACGTAGTTTAAATAGTAATCCTCGTCGGACTGGAAGTTTTCGGAAAATAAATACGGCACGGTAACGACTACCGGAGTGCCGTCCACAACTATCGCTATTCTCCCCTCTAAAAGACGGGCGGCTACAATATCGGGACGTTCGGTAGAGCCCGAGGTCTTAAAAAGCGAGCCGGGGTAATCCCTTATCTGCTCGATAATATAGTTGGAATCAAGTATTCCGTCCATATCAAGGCTTTGGGTTCGGCGTT
>JAEDNG010000102.1 GCA_016302625.1 Clostridiaceae bacterium | reverse complement strand
GAGCCGTTTACCACAGCTTCCGAAATAATGCTTGACTTTATTTCCGAGGTGCGTGACAGTTTGGGCTTTACAGCCGAAATGTTAAACCTCGGCGGAGGCTTGGGTGTGCGCTATACCGAGGACGATCCCGAAATCGATTACGGAGAGAAAATAAAAGAGGTTGCGGAAATTCTGAACAGCCAATGCGAAAAATTAGGTTTACCCGTACCGAAAATTCTTACGGAGCCGGGCAGAAGTCTTGTTGCCGCCGCCGGTATGACACTTTATACCGTAGGCAGTGTTAAGGAAATTAAAGGGTATAAAAACTACGTTTCGATTGACGGCGGCATGACCGACAATCCGCGCTATACCCTTTATGAATCGCCCTATACGGTGATTTTAGCCTCCAGAGCTAACGACGAAAAGAACTATACCGCGACCGTTGCGGGACGTTGCTGCGAATCGGGCGACCTTATTCAGGAGGACGTTAAAATGCCAAAGCCTCGCCGCGGAGAGATTTTAGCGGTGCTTACAACCGGCGCATACAACTATTCAATGGCTTCAAATTATAACCGCGTGGGCAGACCGCCGGTTGTAATGCTTAATTCAAAGCAGGATTACGTCGCGGTAAAGCGCGAGACCTTAAAGGATATGTGTGCGCTTGACATATAAATTTATTTTATTCCGGTGCGGGAAAAGCCGCGCCGGAATTTTAATATTCAGGTATCTAAAAGTTAAAAAAAGTTACAAACACGCGAAAATGTTGACAATACAAGTGCTTTTTTGATACAATAATAAGAAATATTATGGAATAGTGTTTTTTGGAAGTGATAAACAATGGTCAGAAGTATGACCGGCTTCGGCAGGGCGAAGTCGGCGGCGGACGGACTTAGTATTACCGTTGAGTTAAAATCGGTCAATCACAGGTATTTTGAATTTACCTCACGTCTGCCTAAGGGTTACATGTTTTTGGACGAAAAGCTCAAAAGCTTTTGTCAGCAAAAAATTTCCCGCGGAAAGGTCGAGGCATCGGTAATAATCGAGGATAATACCGAAGGAAACACCGTTGTCGAGGTTAACGATGGCTATGCCGAGGCTTATATCGCGGCAATCAAAAAAATGTCGGAGCAGTATCATATAAAGAACGATGTTAAAATGTCCTCGCTTGTCGGCAATCCCGAGCTTTTTAACGTGAAAAAGCAGTCCTTGCCCGACGAAACGGTGACCGCCGCGGTCTTAAAAACAGCAGAAGAAGCGATGGAAAGCTTTATTGCAATGCGTACCGCCGAGGGTGGACGCCTTAAAAACGATGTTAAGTCAAGAACGGATTTTATCCTGGAAAAGGTCGCATTTATTGAGGAACGCTCGCCCGAAACAGTAAAGGCATACAGGGAAAGGCTCGAGCAGAAAATAAAAGAGCTTATAGGTGATACTCAGGTTGACGAACAGCGGCTTTTGACCGAGACGGCGATATTTGCCGATAAGATAGCCGTAGCCGAGGAAACCGTAAGACTTAAAAGCCATATCGGGCAGTTCTGCAAGCTGCTTGACAGCGGCGAGCCGGTCGGCAGAAAGCTTGATTTTATCGTTCAGGAAATGAACCGAGAAGCGAATACAATAGGCTCAAAGGCGCAGGATATGGAAATCGCCCACACGGTGGTTGACATAAAATCTGAAATTGAGAAAATCAGGGAACAAATTCAGAATATCGAGTGACAAGGGAAAGAGTTGATTATAATGAAGCTGGTCAATATCGGTTTCGGCAATATGGTTTCGGCTAACCGCATGATTGCGATAGTAAGCCCCGAATCCGCGCCGATAAAGCGGATAATACAGGACGCGAAGGAGCGCGGCACGCTTATTGACGCGACCCACGGCAGACGTACAAGGGCGGTAATAATTACCGACAGCGACCATATAATACTTACATACTTGCAGTCCGAAACGGTGGCAAACCGCATGATCGAGGACGAGGACGTTATCGACGACGAGGAGGAAGAGGATGAATAAAGGCGGCGTATTTATAGTTTCGGGGCCGTCAGGCTCCGGTAAGGACACGGTTTTAGCCGAGCTCTTCAGGAATAAGCCTGATTTGCTTTTTTCTATCTCCTCGATAACCAGAGCCATGCGCCCCGGCGAGCGGGAGGGTGATAAATACAATTTCATCTCCCGTGAAAAATTCGAGGATATGATTAAAAATGACGAACTGCTTGAGCATAATATATTTGTGGGAAACTATTACGGAACTCCCAGAAAACCTGTTGAAAAAGCGGTCAATGAGGGAAAGGACATAATAATCGAGGTCGATGTTAACGGCGCGGCGCAGATAAGGCAAAAGCTGCCCGAGGCGGTGAGCATATTTATTATGCCGCCATCGTTCGCGGAGCTTAAAAGGCGGCTTGTAGGCCGCGGAACCGAGTCCGAGGAGCTTATAGAAAAGCGGCTTGACAGCGCGCTCGGTGAAATAAAACGCGCCGCGGAATACGATTATATAATAGTAAATGACAGTATCACGGCGGCAGCCGATGATATAATGTCGGTGATTTTAAGCAGCAGCTTTAAAACCGACAGACAGAAAAATATTATTGATGAGGTGCTTTCAAAATGTTAAATCCGAATTTAGGCAAGCTTATTAAGAATTATGACAACAGATACCGTCTTGTTATCGACGTTGCTCACGAGGCGCGCGAAATTTCAAAGCAGATGGAGGAAGCGGGAGATATTTCTACCGAAAAGCCGGTAAGCCTTGCTATAAACAAGCTTGCTGACGAGTCCGATAAGTAGAATAATGAATAGCTTAACGGCTGAAATCGCTCTCCAAGGCGCGACAACTGCTTTTGATAAGCTTTATTCATATATAATTCCGCCTGAACTCGAAGCTAAAGCTTTACCCGGCTGTCGGGTTACCGTTCCTTTCGGAAACGGCAATATAAAAAAGCAGGGCATGATTTTCGGCACAAAAAATGCCGAAACCGACGGGCTTAAAAGCATTATTTCGGTTACCGACAAGGAGCCGGTATTAAATACAGAAATGCTTGCTGTCTGCGAATATATGCGCGAAAATTATTTCTGCACATATTATGACGCGGTGCGTGCCGTTCTTCCTGCCGGACTTTCCTTTCGGATGATAAACTATTATTCGACGAATGAGGAATTTGCGGCTCAGTCGCTTCTTAGCAACGATGAAAAAGCCGTTTTCGGTTATCTTCGCGAAAAGGGCGAAAAAGAAGAAGAAAAGCTTATTAAGCAGTTTGGCGTAACGGCTGAGTTTTTAGAAAGGCTTTGCGAAAAGCAGGCGATTATTAAAAACCGCGACATAAAGCGCAGAATGAACGGTTCAAGCGAAAGGTGCGTTCGGCTTGGCATTTCACCCGACGAGCTTGACAGTATAAAGCTTACTCCCCGTCAAAGGGAAACGGTAAGCCTTGTAAAAGACGCGGGGAGCATAAGCGTTAAGGAAATACGGTATTATACCGGCGTCTCACCCTCTGTTATCGATAATCTTATAAAGCGTGAAATCCTTATAAGCTTTGAAAAACAGGTTTTAAGAGCGCCGACAGATGTTTCGGATAATACTGCGCCATGCGAAATTAAGCTTACCGACGAACAGCAAAGAGCCTTTGACGGTTTATCCGCCGAATATGACCGCAAGGCGGGGGCGGTGTCCCTGCTTTACGGAATTACAGGCTCAGGCAAAACGCAGGTGTTTTTAAAGCTGGTCGATAAGGTCTCCGCTATGGGACGCGGGGTTATCGTCATGGTTCCGGAAATTTCCCTTACACCGCAGATGCTCGGAATTTTCAAAAAGCGCTACGGCGATAAGGTCGCGGTTTTTCACAGCGCGATGTCAATGGGCAAGCGCATGGACGAGTGGCAGCGTGTTAAAAGCGGCAAGGCGTTAATTGCGCTGGGCACCAGAAGCGCGGTGTTCGCTCCTTTTTCAGATTTGGGACTTATCATAATTGACGAGGAGCATGAGCATACATATAAGTCGGAGCAGTCTCCGCGTTTTCACGCGAGAGATATTGCGAAATTCCGCATAAAATACAGAAAGGGGCTTTTGTGTCTTTCCTCGGCTACTCCGTCGGTCGAAAGCTTCACTGCCGCAAAATCGGGAAAATACTCGTTTTTCGAGCTTAAAAACCGCTACGGCGGCGCGGTACTTCCTAAGGTTGAAACGGTCGACATGAAAAAGGAGATTTTAAGCGGAAATCCTTCGCCTGTAAGCAGACGGCTTTATGAGGAATTAAAGAATACCCTTTCAAAGGGAAATCAGGCGATACTCCTGCTTAACAGGAGAGGACGGAGCACCTATGTTTCCTGTCCCGACTGCGGGCATGTTATGACCTGTCCTAATTGCAGTATATCCTTAACCTATCACT
>JAEDNG010000101.1 GCA_016302625.1 Clostridiaceae bacterium | reverse complement strand
CAGCGAAGCCTATAAAAAGAACGGCAAAAAAATAAACGTTCCGGGATTCAGAAAGGGCAAGGCGCCGCTTCATCTTATTGAGAAATACTACGGCAGCGAGATCTTCTTTGAGGACGCACTCAATCTGCTTTACAATGACCTCGTAGAGGACGCTATCACCGAATCCGGACTTAAGGTAATAAACGATAAAATGGATTTTGACCTTGTTTCAATTTCAAAGGAGGACGGCGTGGACTTCAAGGTTTCCGTCACCACCTATCCCGAAATTGAAATCGGCGAGTATAAGGGCTTAAAGGCTGAAAAAACCGCCGTTAAGGTTGACGCCGCCGAGGTTAACGCTGAGGTTAACGCAATGGCTGAGCGCAACGCCCGCATGGTCTCTGTAGAGGATCGTGCCGCGAAGGACGGCGATACCGTCATTATCGACTTTGAAGGCTTTACCGACGGCAAGCCTTTTGATGGCGGAAAGGCCGAGGGTCATTCCCTTGTTTTAGGCTCGGGTCAGTTTATTCCCGGCTTTGAGGAGCAGATTGTCGGAAAGAATATAGGCGACGAGTTTGATATAACCGTCACCTTCCCCGAGGATTACGGCGCAAAGGAGCTTGCAGGCAAGGAAGCCGTATTTAAGATTAAGCTGCATGAAATTAAGGTTCGTGAGCTGCCCGAAATAGATGATGAGTTTGCTAAGGACGTAAGCGAATTCGATACCTTAAAGGAGCTTAAGGCCGATATCAAGAAAAAGGCTTTAGAGCGCAAGAAGAAAGCCGCTGATGAAACGGTTGAAAACGATCTTGTTCAGCAGATTGTTGACGGTATTAAGGGAGAAATCCCCGAGGCTATGTTTGAAAACCGTTTAAATCAGTGCGTCGAGGATTTCGCGTACAGATTACAGTCGCAGGGTCTCAATCTTGAAACATACCTTAAATACACTAATTCTAACATTGATGATTTCAAAAAGTCTTTCCGCCCGCAGGCTGAGGCTCAGGTTAAGTACAGACTGGCGCTTGAGAAGATCGTCGAGCTTGAGAATATCACTCCCGACGAGAAAGAAATTGAGGAGCAGTATGAGAAGCTTGCTAAGGATTACGGCGTAGAGGTTGATAAGGTTAAGACAGCTGTTCCGTCCGAAGAGCTTGTTAAGGATATAGCGGTTGGCAAGGCTATCGACCTTATTAAGGAAAACGCGGTTATTACCGAGGTTGAGCCTAAGACCGAGGAGAAACCTGCTGCTAAAAAGACCGCGGCTAAGAAAACAGCGGCTAAAAAGACAGAGGAAAAAAGCGCCGAATAATTGATTAAGGGCACATTCTGCTGTCAATAATTTATTAGGCACACATTTGCCGCAAAACGGAGGTATTTACAATGGATATGAGCCTGGTTCCTTATGTTGTGGAACAGACAAGCAGGGGAGAACGCTCCTACGACATTTTTTCAAGACTTTTAAACGACCGTATAATTATGCTTAACGACGAGGTAAACAGTGCGTCGGCAGGCGTAATTATCGCTCAGATGCTTTATCTTGAGGGTCAGGACCCGGACAAGGACATCAGCTTTTACATTAACAGCCCCGGCGGCTCTGTCACCGACGGAATGGCGATTTACGATACCATGCAGTACATTAAGTGCGACGTAAGCACTATCTGCATGGGCATGGCTGCAAGCATGGGCGCGTTTTTGCTTGCCGCAGGCACAAAAGGCAAGCGGCTTGCGCTTCCGAACAGCGAGATTATGATTCATCAGCCGCTCGGTCAGGCAAAGGGTCAGGCTACCGATATTCTTATTCACGCTCACCATATCGAGAGAATAAGATCGACCATCAATAAAATTCTTGCCGAGGAAACCGGAAATCCCCTTGAGCAAATTCAGCTTGACACCGAGCGCGATAACTTTATGACCGCCGCAGAGGCCGCCGAATACGGTCTTATTGATAAAGTAATTACTAAAAGATAGAGGTAACCCTGATGCCGAATAACAAGGAAACCGAGATACGCTGCTCTTTCTGCGGCAAAACGCAGGACGAGGTAACAAGGCTTGTTGAGGGCCCCGGAGTGTACATTTGCGACAACTGTATTGAATTCTGCAACACCCTTCTTTTTGACGATGAAACGGGAGCGTCTCATAAGCATACAAAGAAACAGGAGAATTTTGTACTTCCGAAACCCCAGGAAATCAAAGCGCAGCTTGATCAGTATGTTATCGGTCAGGACGACGCTAAAAAAACTCTCTCGGTTGCAGTATACAATCACTATAAACGTATTTATAAAAACGATGATTCGGATGTTGAGCTTAACAAAAGCAACGTTTTGATGTTAGGACCCACCGGTGTCGGAAAAACCCTGCTTGCTCAAACCCTTGCAAAGATACTTGACGTTCCGATTGCGATTACAGACGCGACGACCTTAACCGAGGCAGGATATGTCGGAGAGGATGTTGAAAATATCCTTTTGCGGCTTATTCAGGCGGCAGATTACGATATTGAAAAGGCCGAGCGCGGGATAATCTATGTTGATGAAATCGACAAGATCGCAAGAAAATCCGAAAACGCATCCATAACCCGCGACGTAAGCGGTGAGGGCGTTCAGCAGGCGCTCCTTAAAATTCTTGAGGGTACCGTTTCAAACGTTCCTCCTCAGGGCGGCAGAAAGCACCCTCAGCAGGAATTTATACAGATTGATACAACCAATATTCTCTTTATTTGCGCGGGCGCTTTTGACGGAATTGAAAAGGTTATTGAGCGCAGAATAGGCGGAAGCTCATTAGGCTTCGGCGCTGATGTAAAGTCGCCTAAATCCTTAGAGGCGCAGGCGATAAGCACTGTTGCTACACATCAGGATTTAGTCAAGTTCGGTATGATTCCCGAGCTTGTCGGACGTCTGCCTGTTATAACCGCCCTTAAGGGTATGGATAAAAAGACGCTTATCAGGATAATGACCGAGCCTAAAAACTCGATTATTAAGCAATATCAGGCGCTTTTCAAGATGGATAATATTGATTTGGAGTTCGATAAAAAGGCGCTTGAAAAAATCGCCGATCTTACGATCGAACGCAAAACCGGCGCACGCGGTCTGCGCTCTATTATAGAGGGAGTTTTGCAGCCCTTAATGTTTGACGCGCCGTCCGATGAATCAATTGCCAAGATTACAATAACTGCCGATACCGTCGAGAACGGAAAGGCGGAGGTTATCAGAAAAGCGTCGTAGATTGACTCTTTCAAATACGCTTAAAGTACGCTTATAGAAAAAACATACCCGTCAGATTTTGAAATCTGACGGGCTTTTTATTTTATTTAAGCGTTAGTTCGCCTAACTTTTCAAAGGTGTTCAAGTCGAAGTATTGAAGAGAATCAACCGTTGCAACATAGAATACATTTCCCGCGTAAAGTCCGCGGCAATCGGCATTGTCAATGTTATGGATTTGAATACTCGCTTTTTGCGAAAATGCGCCGTTTTCAAAGGAATAAACGAAATAAACTATTCCGTTTGTGCCGTAAGCGGGGAAGGCGATCAGATTTTTCTTGTAATTGACAAGACTAGCCTTGTGACTTTCCAGCGCCTCGGAATAGACCGAATTTACGTTTGTTTTAGCATATTCCGTAACGTTTGAGGGGTCGGAAATATCAAACATGGAAAGCTTCATGCCGCTCGTTCTGCCTGTGTTTTCGTCGGCATTCCGTCCTATTCCTAAGAGCTTTCCGTCGCCAAACGGGAAAAGATAATTTGAAAAGCCGGGGATTTTAAGACTGCCGATAATTTTTGGATTTTTAGGGTCGCTTACGTCGACGCTGAACAGCGGGTCGACCTGACGGAAGGTTACAAAATACGCCGTGTCGCCCATAAAACGCACCGAATAAACCCTTTCGTCCGGTGCTATATTTGCGATTTTTCCGGTCTCCTTTAAATCGCCGTCAAGAATTATCAGGCAATTTGACATCTGGGTTGAAACCGAGACTATTTCACTGATTACCGAGCCGGGTGCGCTTTCTTTGGTTTCGGTTTGCTTGTATACGGTGGTGACAAAGCGGAAATGGTTCTTATACTCGTCGATTGAGAACTGGTTAAGCAGATCGCCCTCTATTTCACCCGTGGCTTTAAGCTCTATATTGCCGTCGTCAATCGCAAATCTCGCAAGCTGAGTCTTGCCGTTGTAGGAATAAGAAGCGGTTATGATATTGCCGGTGCTGGCATATACCGTAAAACTGCCGCCCAAAACCGACCTTGTGGAAACAAGCGCGCCGTCTTTAGTATCGTAAGCCGCCGCGACTGTGTACTGCGCGTCGTTGCAGTTGTTGTAAAAGCAGACGGTATCGGGCTTAACCGCGCCGTCGTAATTCTCACAGGAGACCTTCGGAACAAAGGTTTCGGGCTTGCTTTTT